>JAGNOB010000056.1 GCA_017990305.1 Leucobacter sp. | reverse complement strand
CAGCGACGAGATCGTGCTCTCGGAGGTCGCGACAGGCCTCAGTGCGCTGCTCGACACCGAGGATGGCGACCCTATCCGCTAACGCTGGGCTGGGTGGCGCTCTGGCTGCGACGAAGTGGCGGGCAAGGGCGCCGTGTGCAGCAGCGATCGACACATCAATTCACTTGCGTAATTGCGCAAATGAGTTAATATTTGAGGAGTCGAGATTTCATCCCGACGCTTGCACGCTGCCATGCAGCCCGCCCACAACAAACAGCGGAGACTCACATGCGCCACTCAATCTGGTTGACCCATTCCGGCATCGGCAGGCCGGCAAACACTGACGGCTTAGTCGGTCAGCCGCACGATCCGCCAGTAAGTCACGCACCCGTCCGCGCGTCAACGCGGCTCTGGGTACGTTCGATGCTCGCGTTCGTCGCGATGCTCCTCTTCCTTGCGTCTCTCATTGAACTCGTCGCCGTGCTGATCGGCGAGGGCGAGGCGTCGGTGCCGGTCGGCGTTGCCGGAGTGTGCATCGCAGTCGCCATCGTCTGCATGCTCGCGGTAACACGAGACCGGCGGATGTAGCACCCAGCGAACGCACAAGCGGGCGGATCGATACCTCGATCCGCCCGCTTGTCGTTTATCCACCGTTACCGCAGTTGACCCGCGCGCTTCACCGTGTAGATCGGGATCACCGCGAGGAAGAACACCCCGAGGATCTGGATCCAGCTCGAGTACTCCCAGCTGAGCTCGGGCATGAACTCAAAGTTCTGCCCGTACCAGTTGATGAGCGTCGTGCCAGGAATGAGGATCGCCCAGAGCACCGTGAAGATCTTTACGATATTGAGATCGCTCGTGGAGATCTGCTGCGAGGCCCCCTGCGATAGAAACCTGTGACGATCCACCATGAATTCAACCCTGCGAGTGAGCGCTTCGCCCTGCTGAATCAGCGCGTCCACCTGTGGCCGAGCGATACCGGTTCCCGGAACCGCAGTCTCACGGCGCAGCAGTCGCGCGAGCTGGGTCAGCGTCGCTATCGAGGAAGCCACGTGCGAGAGCGCGTGGTCGATATCGACGAGCATCTCGCTCACCCTCGGCAGATCGCTGACGCCGAGACTGCGCGAAGATTCGCGGCTCGCCTCCACCATCGGCGCACGGACCATATTGATGTCTGACTCGATGAATTCCAGCGCGCCAGCGCTCGCCTGGAACCCGGCCTGCGCAATCGCATACCAGGCGTGATGCGGAGTATCGGTCGCAGCGTCAGCCCACTGGAGACGTGCTTCCACGTCTTGCAGCAGCGGAATACCTGCACCTGGCTCGACCGTAATGATCTGCTCAGCGCGCACAATCACCGTGAGGTTGTACACGTGCGCGGCTTCACCCCCCGCCGACACAATCGTGACCGGCAGCCGCCGCTCATGGTCTTCCCCGCCGTGACGGAGCCGATTCGAGAGCACCCGTTCGGCAGTCACGAAATCCTCGGGAGAATCGAGGAAGACCCTCGTCCAGGTATCGCGGGTGATGCTCCGAACGCTCATCGCAACCACCCCTTCCGCTTGATGTAGGCGAGCGGAACGAGTGCGAACAGTGCTGTGGTCCCCATGACGAACCACTCACCCCAGCCGAGTGCGAGCTCGGGCATATTCGCAAAGTTCTGGCCGTAATACGCGGCAATGAGGGTCGGCGGCGTAAACACCGCTGTGACCACTGTGAACACCTTGATGATCTGGTTCTGCTTCAGATCGAGCGTTGTCATCAGCGACTGCTGAATGTTTCGCACCTTGGCGTGCTGGAACCGTGCGTGTCGTCGCCCACCTTGAATATCGGAGAGCGTCGTCGAGTAATCAAACTCAACGTCGCCTCCACCGCGGCGCACCCAGCGCGCCGCACGCTCAAGCATGAGCTGACCCTGCACTGTCCGAGCAATGAGCTCCTCAGCGCCACCAAGCATGACTGCGGTCTGCGCAATATCGGCGACGCCGACCTGGCGCCCCTCCATTTTGAAGCCCCCGCTGCTGTCGACAGCCTGATCCGCAAGGCGCGTGAGCACCTGGGAAATCTGAGCGACCGTCTCCTGCATCGCATCGTTGAGCTCTTCGAGAATGATGATGAGGGCGTCCCTGCTTGCCAGGGTGTCGTCGCTCCGAGCGAGCAGATCCTGTGCTCGCCGCAGCGCATCGATCGGGTGATCAGGCTCGACAGTAATCAGGAGCTCGGGGGTGAACGCGATGAGAATTTGCGTCGAGGAGAACGACGCCCCCTCGCTCGAGTCCGGCTCACGGTCCGGCAGCGGCAGGTCGAGCGGCAGCAGCACGAAGCCCTGCTCTTCAACTGCGTGCCGCACCGGCCGTTCGAGCCGAAGCCCATACTGCCTATGAATGTTCGCGAGCATAATCTGGTCCGAGGCACGCACCCGCAGCCAGCCCTGCCGTGGCAGCTGCTGCGCTTCGAGCTGCGCACCCGTTGCTGTGTTTTCTTGCATGGTCACACTTTCAAGAAAGGGGATCGGCCCCCGCTTCGGCGGCCAATCGATTGAACTGAGGGGCGGATTACCCGAGCGAGAGCCCGAAGAGGTGCAGACCGGCGAAGCAGGCGATGAGGCCGGCGTAGAGCACGACCACGGCCCAAATAATTTCCTTCTCGATCTTCGAGCTGCCCTGTCGAGCCGAGCCGCTTCCGTCCTGCGACTGCCCCGTCGAGGCGTCGCCACCGAGGTGGTGGACATCGATGCGCGAGCTCCAGGCAACAGGCTTCGAGGAGGTGTTTGCGAGCGTTCCGTTGGGGTTCTTGTTCGACATGAGTGGTTCCTTTGCTGAGTAGTTGGGAAAGTCTGTGGCTTAGCGCAGCCAACCGCGCCACCGCACGTAGAAGAGCGGGGCAAGCGCGAAGAGAAAGCTGAGCACAATGATCATCGGCTCGGCGTACTGCCACGACAGGATCGGCATGTTTTCGAAGTTCATGCTGTAGTAGGTCGAGAGCAGCATCACCGGCAGGAACACCGCGGTGACCACGGAGAACACCTTGATGATCTGGTTCTGTTTCACGTTCAGTGCGAGGTTGTTCGTCTGCTGGAGCAGGCGCACTCGATCGTGCACAAACTCGATGTGGGGCTCAATCGCGACAATGTCCTCGATGAGCCTGCTCAAATCCGACCGGGTCTCGAGCCGGAGCCCCCAGAGCTTCGCCCGCAGGTGCCGCGCGGCCTCTGCAAGCGCGAGCTGGCTCTCCATGCAGTGCGACAGCAGCGACTCCATGTCTGCGAGCTCCTGCTGTGTGTAGGTGACGTCACTCACGCCAAATTCGCGCGACTTTTTCGCCTCGAGGCTCTGCAGAATCGCACCCGTTTCAATCATCATTCGCTCGGTGCCCTGACTCATCGAGCTCACGAGCTCGTCGGTCGTATCGGCAACAGCCTGCAGAATGCTCGCAACGATCTCCACGGCGCTATCGTCTTCACGTCCGTCGCGCGCCATCCGAGCGACGGCGAGGTCAAGCGCTGCAGCAGATTCGCTGGGCTCAATCGTCACGACGATCGACTCGCTGATGGCGAGCATGATCCGCGTGGTGCTGTACCCCTCCGCGGAGCTGGAGACATAGGTGATGGGCAGGTAGCTCAGCCCATTCTCAGTGCTGAAAGACGAGGAGGCCGCATCTTCAAAGTCGACCCCAAACTCCGCACGCAGGTCGGCGTGCAGCCGCGGGTTCTCACCGCGCACGCGCTGCCAGCGGCCACCGTTGAGGGATTGGACGTCGCCCGCCAGCGCCGTCGTTCCGTACTCATTGTTCATTAACTTTCACTTCCTGGTTGGACGCGGCATTCCGCGGTCACGATGGGGCTGGGAAGGCTCGGCGCCTACTCGCCTTCCTTATAGAAGTCGCCGTGCGTGCCAGACGTCGACGAGGTCTTTGTCTCAAGGTCGTAGTTGATGACGTGTAGGGTCGCTGTCACGCCGAGCATGATGACGCTGCTGACGAGCACCATGCGGGTGGTGAATCGCTCATACCGCGTTGCCCGCTGTTTCTTCCCTCCCGGGGTTCGCGTGTCAGTGAAAAACTGACTCCGCCACCGAGTTGGTCCTCCCTGCGGCAGAACCGCGGTGACCGGCCGCTCTGCGACGTCGGGTGCGGATCCCCCCGTCTGCAGGGGCTGTTCGTAGAGTGCTGTGCGCATACCGCTTGTTCCTCTCAGGGCACGCCAAATGAGCCCGTTGGCTCGGGGACAACGCGCTTCCATGTCAGAGCTTCGGCATTGCGTGACGTAGTCGTAGTGCAGCCACCTTGGGCAGCCCCCTTAAGCCGAGGGTGCCTGTCCTAACCTTGGGCATCTCTCGATGTCGTCAGATCAGTGGCCTGTGTTCACGCAAGAGCCTCACCGAACGAAGCGCACTCATCAGCATAGTGACATTCAATCACTTGCGCAAGTAATCACCTTTTTGACGCCGCTGCAACAGCATCGCGGCTTCCCCGAAACGCACGAGGAGCTGCATCTGACTAGGGCTGGTACCCGAGATGCTTCCCCGCCAGAGTCGTGAGGATCTCGACAGTGCCGCCGCCAATCGCCAGCACGGGGCTGTCGCGATAGATCCGCTCAACCTCGCTCTCCGCCATGAACCCCATTCCGCCGAATAGTTGCACCGCCTCGCGGTTCACCCACTCGCCATTAATCGTCGCTGTATTCTTCGCGAACGCCGCAGCAGACACGATATTCAACCCCTCGGTGTCCCCCTCGGGCGCCGTCGCGGCGCCCGCCGCCGTAAACTCATCCCACCGCTCAGCCACGCGCCTGGTATAGACACGTGCGACATCCACACGCCTGGCCATTTCAGTGAGCTTCGCCTGCACCGTGTCTCGCGCAATGAGCGGCTTCCCAAAGGTTTCACGATCGCGGCACCACTGCACAGTGAGGTCGAGCGCTCGCTGCGCACTCGCGTAAGCCTGCACGGCCAGACTCACCCGCTCACTCACGAAGCCATGCGAGATGTAGGTAAACCCAGCGCCCTCTGCCCCGATGAGCATCGACGCTGGAACGCGGACGCGGTCATAGAAGAGTTCCGCTGTGTCGGACGCTCGCCACCCCATTTTCTCGAGCTTCTTGGCGACACCGAAGCCCGGGGTGTCAGTGGGAACAACGATGAGGGAAACCCCCTTGCCGCCGGGACCACCGGTGCGAACCGCGGTGGTCACGAAGTCCGCTCGGGTCGCCGAGGTAATGAACGTCTTCGAGCCGCTAATCACATAGTGATCGCCGTCGCGCTCGGCGCGTGCGCGCAAGTGGCCAACGTCGCTGCCTCCGCTCGGCTCCGTAATTGCGAGCGAGCCGATCAGGTTACCGGCGAGCGTCGGCCGAACGAAGCGTTCGATCTGCTCGGCGCTCCCCGCAAGCACCATGTGCGGCACGGCGATCCCCGCGGTAAACAGCGACGCGTATACCCCGCCCGACATCCCGGCCTCATGCGCGGCCTCGGTGATTGCGACGGTGGCGAGCAATCCGCCTCCCCCGCCACCAACGGCCTCAGGGAACCCCGCGCCGATGAGGCCAAGGTCACCAGCCTTGCGATGCAGGGCCACGGGGATGGCCCCAACGCGCTCCCACTCGGCCTGCTCAGGGAGCACCTCGGAGGCGACGAACTGCTTCGTCACCTGCTTGAGCTCCGAAAACTCTTCCCTGCCAATAACCTCAACCTCATACTGATTCAACATGTCATTCCCGCCGTTCGTGTTCCTGTCGCTCCCTGCGTGCGGCCGCGCCGCTTCTGCACCGCGCTCCCGGTGCAGCGTCACTACCCGATCCGCTGCCCTGGTGCCGGCCCCGATGTCGGAGCACCGGCGAAGGCCTGGGCAACGCGCATCCACTCACTGGCCCCGTCACCCACAGTCTCAAGGTCCACGTCCGCGAGGTGTCGGCGCTGGGTCACAACCGCCGCAAAGGCCCAGCCAGACCCGCGCACCCGATCGGGAGCATCGGCCGGCCCAGCTTCAAAGCGCTCACCGCCCGGCATGTCGAGCTCAACCCGGACATCCCCAGGCACGTCAAGGCCTCGCAGCCGAAACGCAAAGTCACGCGTGCGCACCCCCAGACGCGCGACGGCCCAGAGAGCGGAGGTTTCAGGGAGCACACGCCCGAACGTATCGAACACGTCGAGGGAGTGAGCCCACGTCTCCATCGTGCGCGCAGTCGCCATCGTGATCGGGCGCATCGGCGGGCCGAACCACGGTATCTTGCCGCCGGGATCCGCTGCGAGCAGTTCCTTGCTCAGCTCACCTCGGGCACGGCGCCACCGGGACAGCAGCTCTGCTGCAGGCAGTGCCGCGAGCTCGTGTGCGCCACGATCCACAAACCCCGCATCTGCGGCGTTCGCAGCTCGCTCAGCAACACGCTGAAACGCAACAGGATCCGTAATCGCCTGCAGAGAGATCTCGTCAGTCCATGTCAGATGCCCGACCTGGTCGGCGACGGTCCAGCCTACAGCCGGCGTCTGCCGCAGCCAGTCCGACGCTTCGAGCCGATCGACCTCACCGTCCAGCAACTCGGATGCCTCAGCAAGTATCCCTACGGCTTCCACAATATCCATGCCCATCACAGCCCATCGGTCGGCAGGAAGATAGCTTCGGCTCTTGCGAGCAAAACAATCATCCTTGATTGTTATTGTCCCTTCCCATACAGTAGCGAAGGAGCACCGATTTCACTACCCACACCCGGGAGCGGCAGTCGGCTTGATCATTCAAGGGAGAATTATCATGAGCGTTCCACTCGGCCAATGGCTGACCATCCACTCGAAGCGCATCGGCGACCGGCCGGCCCTCGTGGACGTCGACACCGAAGTCTCCTACACGTTTCGAGAACTCGACGAACGCACCACCCGACTAGCCTCCTCGCTTCGACGCCGCGGGGTCGCGGCAGGCGACAGAGTTGCCCTCTGCAGCCTGAACAGCCCCGCGATGCTCGAGCTCATGTTCGCACTCGCGAAGCTTGGCGCCATCACCGTGATGATCAACCACCGCCTCACCGCCCCAGAGATGCACTACATTCTCGATGACGCTGGCGCGAAACTTGCGTTTGCTTCCACTCCACTGCTCGAGGTCGTATCGGCGGCGAGGCAGGGCACAGGGATCGAGGAAGTCATCCAGCTGCTCACCGCAGCAGAACGCCGGGCGCAGACCCGCAGCGACATCGAAGACCTCGTCAGCGATGGCGATCCGCTCGAGGCGCTACCAGACGTTGATCCGGACAGCCCTGCCCTCCTCATGTACACCTCAGGCACCACAGGACGCCCGAAGGGGGCGATGATTACCCACACCAATCTGTTCTGGGTGTCGCTCTACCACAACAACGTAGAAGCAGGTATCAATCACCATAACCGCAACCTCGTAGCGGCACCGCTGTTCCACATTGGAGGCCTCGCGGTGTACACCCTGCCGACTGTGTACTGGGGCGGCAGCAACTACATTCTGGAAGCCTTCGCCCCAGACACATGGGCGACCGCGGTCGAGAAGTACGCGTGCACAACCGCCTTCGCTGTGCCGACCATGTGGACGGCGATCCTCCGCTCAGGGGAACTCGAGGCGCACGACACGAGCTCCTTGCAGGTGGCGATTAGCGGCGGCGCGCCCTGTCCGATCCCGGTGATTGAAGCGCTCCAAGCGAAGGGGATGGCGTTCATCGAGGGCTTCGGCATGACGGAGACCGCCGCAGCAGCCGCGATCCTCTCAAGCGAATTCATCACGACAAAAGCAGGATCAATCGGCAAACCATCGAACCACATTGACTTCCGCGTCGTCGACGACGCCGGCGCAGACGTCGAGGCCAATACCGTTGGGGAGCTCATTGTCCGCGGGCCGTCCGTCTTCAGCGGCTACTGGAACCGCTCAGACGCGAACACAGAGTCCTTCCGGGAAGGCTGGTTCCACACTGGCGACCTCGCGCGAATCGACGCCGAGGGTTTCTACTACCTCGTAGACCGCAAGAAGGACATGGTCATCACGGGCGGGGAGAACGTCTATCCCATCGAGGTAGAGCAGGCCCTGTACACGCACGAAGCAGTTGCCGACGTGTCAGTGATCGGCACACCGCACGACTACTGGGGAGAAGCCGTCACCGCAATCGTGGTCCCTACCGCGGGCAATGAGAACGACGCAGAGGCCTCGTGAAGAGCCTAGATTCTCACGCGCGCGACACACTCGCCGGGTTCAAAACCCCCCGACAGTATTTCTTCGTCGACTCCCTCCCCCTCACCGCGACGGGGAAGGTGCGCAA
>JAGNOB010000434.1 GCA_017990305.1 Leucobacter sp. | reverse complement strand
TGGAGTGTCTGCTCGCGTCGACGGCAGCTTCGTCGTGGAACCCCACTCGAGGTACTCTTCGGGGACGTGCAGGGTTGCGGGGTCGACGCCGCTCTTCTCGACGATCTCGTCCATCTTGACGACGCCGCCGGTACGGCGCAGGATCCGGGCCCGTACCACAGCGCGGGCGTAGATCTCGGGTTCCCCGGGGATCCCGGAGCTGCTTGGCGCGGGCCGCACGAATCGCTGCTCCATGTAGACCGCCTGGTCGTCAATGCCGAGGATCCGCGACTCCATCGTGAATTTCATCCAGGGGTTGAGCGATTTGCGGTAGGAGATCGTCTGGTTGACGACGACCGGATACCAGCCCTGTTCTTTAAACAGTGCGAGCACGCCGTTGCGCTGCATGAGGTCGTACCGGCCGACGTCCATGAGCGAGAGGTACTTCCCGTTGTTCATGTGCCGCAGGATGTCGAGGTCGGTTGGCCACACCCGAAAGGTGGAGTGCGAAACGTCTGAGAAGCCAAGCTTGGGGCCGCGAGGGCCGACGAACAGCTGGTGCCAGAGCGTGCGAGGAAGCATATGCATGCCTGCGATCATAGGAGATCGGAAGGCTGGCCGTGCAATGTTTGTCGGAACGATGCAAGCCAGGTGTGGCTGGCGGTGATGAAGTTCGTGGCGAGCCGCCCACGGGCAAGGTGTAGGATGGATCGGCGCGCACGGCGCATGAACTTTTCACTCAGGTTTTGGAGATCACCGCATGGCAACCTCGAACGATATCAAGAATGGCACCGTCATCAAGGAGGCAGGCCAGCTCTGGAGCGTCCTCGAGTTCCAGCACGTGAAGCCCGGAAAGGGCGGCGCGTTCGTCCGCACGAAGCAGAAGAACATCGTGTCGGGCAAGATTATCGACAAGACCTACAATGCCGGCACGAAGATCGAGACCGCAACGGTCGATCGCCGCGACTTCCAGTACCTGTACCAGGACGGCGCAGACTTCGTCTTCATGGACCTCACCGACTACGACCAGATCACGGTGTCTGCCACGGTCGTCGGTGACGCATACAAGTACATGCTCGAGAGCCAGCAGGTGCAGATCGGTCTCCACGAGGGTGACCCGCTCTACCTCGAGCTCCCGGCATCGGTTGTTCTTGAGATCACCTACACCGAGCCTGGCCTCCAGGGCGATCGCTCGACCGGTGGCACCAAGCCGGCAACTGTCGAGACGGGCGCCGAGATCCACGTCCCGTTGTTCCTCGACGCTGGCACCCGCGTGAAGGTTGACACCCGCACGGGTGACTACCTCGGCCGCGTAAACGACTAGGCGTGTCTGCTCGGACGAAGGCGCGTAAGCGCGCCCTTGACATGCTCTTCCAGGCCGACGTGCTTGATGTTCCCGTCATGGATGTTGTGGCCAGTGAAGCAACACGCGCACTCAGCGAACCTGATCGCGCCGCCTCCTGGCTGTACGCCCGCGAGATTGTAGACGGAGTCACCGATCATCAGGGCGAGATCGATGACCTCATCGCGAGCTACGCGCAGGGTTGGACTATCGACCGCATGCCAAATGTCGACCGTGCGATTCTGCGCATTGCCTCGTGGGAGATGCTGCATAACCCAGAGGTGCCGGCGCCGGTGGCCATTAACGAGGCTGTCACGCTCGCCAAGGAATACTCGACTGACGACTCGAGTCGCTTTGTCAACGGTGTGCTCGGGAAGATCGCCGAACACGCCAAGTCGTAGGCCGCGCGGGCCAGCGGCGCGGTGCGCTAGACTGGCCCGGCTACAGCTTTTCTTTAACAGCGTCCAGTGAGGCGCGGAAGGGGGGCGGTGAATGACCACGCGAATGGTTCTTGACGGAGCCGAGATTTCGCGGGCCTTGACCCGAATCTCGCATGAAATTATTGAGGCGAATAAGGGCGTTCGCGATCTGCTGCTCGTCGGTATCCCGACCCGCGGCTCCATGCTCGCACGCCGCATCGCCGAGAACATCTCCCGCATAGAGGGTGTCGATGTTCCAGTCGGCAGTCTCGACGTGACGATGTACCGCGACGACCTCGCGCAGCACCCGACGCGCACACCGCACCCTACCGAGATGCCCATCGGCGTTGACGGCATGACGGTTGTCCTCGTCGACGACGTGCTCTACTCGGGTCGCACGGTGCGAGCTGCGCTCGACGCGTTGGGCGACCACGGTCGCCCGAAGGCCGTGCGCCTTGCGGCGCTCATCGACCGCGGACACCGAGAGCTGCCGATCCGTGCCGACTACATCGGCAAGAATCTGCCGAGCTCACGCGAGGAGCGGATCTCGGTGAAGCTCACGGAGCACGACGGGGAAGACTCGGTGACAATCTCGTGAGGCACCTGCTCGATACACGTACCCTGAGCCGGGACGACGCGATCCTGATCCTCGACACCGCCGAGGACATGGCGGCGACGCAGCAGCGCGAGATGAAAAAGCTCCCGACGCTCCGCGGCAAGTCGGTCGTGAACCTCTTCTTTGAGGACTCGACGCGCACCCGCATCTCGTTCGAGGCCGCTGCGAAGCGACTCTCGGCCGACGTCATCAACTTCAGCGCAAAGGGAAGCTCGGTCTCGGAGGGCGAGTCGCTCAAGGACACCGCGCAGACGGTGCAAGCGATCGGCGCCGACGGAGTCATCATC
>JAGNOB010000055.1 GCA_017990305.1 Leucobacter sp. | reverse complement strand
ACGCACCGCGGCCCACTCGCTGCGAAGAGCTAGCGTGGCCGCGACAACACTCGCGAGCCTGGTCGGATCGGGGCACATCGCCAAGGACTGGGGCGACGCGCTCGCCGCAGCCGACGCGGCGTCTGGGGACCCTGGCGCGCTTGACAGTGCACTCGCAGGCCTCGATGTGTTCCTCGGCGAAGAGCGTGCTGCTGGCGCACGGGTACTGCCTGCGGACGATCTCGTGTTTCGTGCGTTCGCTCGGCCGCTCGTTGACGTGCGGGTGCTCATCGTTGGGCAGGACCCGTATCCGACCCCTGGCCACGCCATCGGGCTGTCGTTTGCAACAAGCGCAGACGTGCGCCCGCTGCCACGCAGCCTGAAGAACATCTTCACGGAACTCGACGCCGACTTGGCTGCCGGTGTCGGCGCCGGTGCCGGTGCCGGTGCCGGTGCCGGTGCCGGTGCCGGTGCCGGTGCCGGTGCTGGAACTGGAAGTGGTGCTGGTGCTGACGCTGCCGCTGCCGCTGACGCCAGCGCCAACGCCAACGCCAACGCAGGTGGCAGCGACTCCACTGCCGCTGACGACTGGTCTGCAGACGGCTTCTGGGCAGCACCGGAGCGCACGGGCGACCTCTCGAGCTGGGCGGACGCCGGCGTGCTGCTGCTGAATCGGGTGCTCACGGTGCGAGCAGGGGAGGCTGGATCCCACCGCGGGCGCGGCTGGGAAACCCTCACGGAACTCGCGATCCGTGCGCTAGCGGCTCGGGGCGGGCCGCTCGTCGCGATCCTCTGGGGCAACGATGCTCGGGCGCTCGGCCCGCTGCTCCCCAACATCCCGCGCATCGAGAGCGCGCACCCGTCGCCGCTGTCAGCGTCGCGCGGATTCTTCGGCTCGCGCCCGTTTACGCGGGCCAACGAGGCGCTCATCGCCCAGGGGTCCGAGCCGATCGACTGGTGAGTGCGAGTGCGAGTGCGAGTGCGAGTCCACACACTTACAACGGAAGGAACCCCGCTCGCAATTAGGCTTGGCACATGGACCAGAACCAACGCTGGGAGCAGCTCGCCCGAATGAACGAGGCAGCGGGGCCGCCTGCCCCGCGGAGTACCCCCAAACTTGGGCGGGCGGCACTCGCGGTCGCACTGCTCGCAGTCGTGCTCTTTTTGCTGACAGCGTCAAACGGGTTCCCGACACCCGCAACGTCGCTCGTTGCCCGTCAGGTGATTGTGGTCGCGGGCCCGGCGATTGGAGTGGGGCTCGCGATTGCCTCGCTCGTTCGTAAGGAACGAAAAGCGCCAGCCGTTGCCACGCTGACCATCCTCCTTGCCGCGCCGCTGCTCGTGTACCTCATGACGGTCATCGCCTGGTGGGGCTACGCTCAGGGGCTCGGCAGCTAGCCGCGAGTCCTGCGTCTAGCCGTGACTGAGCCGCTGCGCGAGACCGGCTGCGGCCTCGAGCACGCAGAGCGCCGCGAGCCGCACCGTCCGGCCATCTGGGGCATCTGCCGATGCGTCCACCTCGGCGATGTCGATGCCGCGCACCCGTGGATCAGCCGCGAACGTGCGCGCGAAGGCCCGAAGCTCGTGCGCCTGGATACCGCCGGGGATCGAGGCCGGGCAGCCAGGCGCCACCGAGCGATCACAGACGTCGACGTCGAGATCTACGTGGATCGGCCCGCCGCCGGCTCCCGCGATCGCGAGTGCCTCGGCGGCGATCTCCCGCAGGGGCCGATCGAAGAGCTCGTCACGGTGGATCACCGTGATGCCCCACTGCTTCGCGCGCTCGCGGTAGGCGCGGGAGTTCGCGAAGTCTGCGATGCCGATCTGCACGATGTGGCGCGGATCGAGTCCAGCCTCGACGAGGCGTCGCACCGGTGAACCGTTTGAGCGGCCGTCACGCAGGTCGTGATGGGCGTCGAGCGTGATGAGGCCCGCGATCGGCAGCGCGTCACCGGCGACCCCGAGTGTCGCGGGAACCGTGAGCGCGTTGTCGCCGCCGAGCGCGACAACGAGCTCCGAGCGCTTAGCGAGCTGACCTACGGCGGTAGCCGCCAGCAGCTCTCCTTGCTCACTGTCGGGGTCGGCGAGGTCGCCCGCGTCGACGATCCGCAGCGCCTCGTCGAGCACGATTTCAGCTTCCCTGCCCCGGCCGCCTACGGTGCCAAGCACGTCTGGCTCGCCGGGTGCGGCGAGGTGGCTCGAATACCTGCGCAGCGCTTCGCGCACGGCAGCGGGAGTGAGGTGTGCATTCGTCGGGGAGAGCGAGGTCTGCGACGTCGGTATCCCGACCACCGCGAGATCGATCGGACCGGGACCAGCGGCCGTGAGATCCTGCCACCCGCCCGTACGGGGCCAGAGCGGGTCGGTAGGAAGCGCTCGCGGGGGGATCGTGTTGGTCATACCTGCACGGTAGCAACGGTCTGCGCGGTGCGACAGACGGCCCCGCACGGGCTCGTCCGGTATCCCGGACACTCGGGCGGGATGGCGGCCCCGGAAGGCCCCCGGATGCGATGAGATCGAAGCATGACCACCAACCACACCGCCGCGCAGACCATCGCCGAGACCGTCTCGCTGGGCGATGCACCGCTCAGCCGCGCCGATGTCGTCGCCGTTGCGCGCGACAACGCCCGCATCGTCATCAGTGCCGCAGCCCTCGAACGAGTCGCCGCAAGCCGCGCCGTCATCGACGAGCTCGCAAGCGATAGCCGACCCCACTACGGCGTCTCCACCGGCTTTGGCGCGCTCGCGAAGGTACAGATCCCCGTCGAAAAGCGGCAGCAACTCCAGCGCAGCCTCATCCGCTCCCACGCAGCCGGCACCGGCACAGAGGTCGACCGCGAGGTTGTGCGCGCGCTCATGCTGCTGCGCCTCCAGACCCTGACCACAGGGCGCACCGGCGTCAGGCCCGTCGTCGCAGAAACCTACGCCGCGATCCTCAACGCCGGCATCACGCCCGTCGTGCACGAGTACGGCTCGCTCGGCTGCTCCGGCGACCTCAGTCCGCTCGCGCACTGCGCGCTCACACTGATGGGGGAGGGCAACGTGCGCGTCAGCGCGGATCCGCACGCCGCGCCCGTCGACGCGGCCGGCGCGCTCGCCGCAGCGGGCATTGAGCCAATCGTCCTGGCCGAGAAAGAAGGGCTCGCGCTCATTAACGGGACCGACGGGATGCTCGGGATGCTCTGCCTCGCACTCACCGACCTCGAGCGGCTGTTTACGGTCGCCGATCTCGCAGCAGCCGCGAGCGTCGAAGCCCTGACAGGCACTGACGCGGTCTTCCAGGCAGAGCTGCACGCACTCCGCCCACACGTTGGCCAGGGCGTGTCTGCGGCAAACATGGCGGCGGTGCTTGCGGATTCGCAGCTTGTGCAGCGGCCACGAGACGGCGAGTTCAGTCGGGTGCAAGACGCATACTCGCTGCGCTGCGCGCCCCAAGTCCACGGTGCAGCCCGCGACACCGCGGCGCACGCCGAGCGAGTTGCTGCGGTAGAGCTCAGCGCTGCGATCGACAACCCTGTCGTGCTGCCAGACGGTCGCGTCGAGTCCAACGGCAACTTCCACGGCGCCCCCATCGGGTATGTGCTCGACTTCCTCGCAATCGCGGTTGCAGACCTCGCGTCGATCTCCGAGCGACGCACGGACCGCTTCCTCGACGTCGCACGCAATCACGGGTTGCCGCCGTTCCTCGCAGCCGACGCCGGTCTCGACTCCGGGCTGATGATCGCGCAATACACGGCCGCTGGAATCGTGTCAGAACTCAAGCGTCTCGCAGCTCCGGCGTCGGTTGACTCGATTCCGTCGTCTGCGATGCAGGAGGATCACGTGTCGATGGGCTGGGCGGCTGCGCTCAAGCTGCGGCGTGCGATCGACGGGCTCTCGCGGGTGCTCTCCATCGAGCTACTGACCTCGACCAGAGCGCTCGATTTTCGGGCGGCCGACGGCGCAGGGGCGCCCGGGCCAGCCACCGCGGCGGTGCACGCGCTGTTCCGCACCGAGATCCCCGCGCCCGAGACCGACACGTTCCTCTCCCCGACGATCGACGCCGCACACGGCTTCGTCGTCAGCGGGCAGGTGCTTGCCGCCGCGGAGGAAGGCCTCGGCGCCAGCCTCTCCTGATGCTGTGGCCCCGGCAGGCAGCTAAGCTGCCGACATGAGCGAGTCGAAAGCCCCAGCCGCCGACCAGACGCTGCGCATCCTCAGCCTGCTCGCCCGGTCGCGGGGGCCTGTGCCAGCCAGCATCATCGCGACGCAACTCGAGCTCCCTCGATCGACGGTGTACCAGCTGCTCGCGACGTTGCAGGCCCACGGCTTTGTGATGCACCTGCCAGAGGAAAAGCGTTACGGGCTGGGCATCGCCGCCGTTGAGCTCAGCTCGGCGTACGAGCGACAGGAGCCGCTCGCGCGCCTCGGGAGGCCGCTACTCGCAAGCCTCGTCGATCGGCTCGGGCAGAGCGGCCACCTCGCGGTGCCGAACGGCAGCGACGTGCTGTACGTGATCGAGGAACGTGCGCCCGGCTCTCCACCGCTTGTGACCGACGTCGACGTGCGACTCCCAATGCACGTGACGGCGAGTGGCCGCGCCATTCTCGCCGCGCTACCGCGCGCGCAGGTACGCGCCCTCTACCCGAACGTGCAGGCCTTCGCGCACCGCCTGAGCGAGCCGAACGGGATTGACAGGTATTCGAAGCTGCGTACGGTGCTCGACGACACGGTGACCCGCGGGTTCGCGCTCGAACGAGGATCGGTGACGGAGGGCCTCTCTTCGGTTGCCGCGCCAGTGCTCGACCACCGTGGCTGGCCGGTCGCGTCGATCGCGGTGACGTTCCGTGATGCAGCAGTTGCACCCGAGGCGTACGCCGCGCTCGCCGCCGAGGTGCGGCAGGCTGCGGCGGCGCTCTCTCAGCGCATCCACGGGCGGAAGCCTGCCGCGTAGCGCATCCACGGGCGGAGGCCGACCGCGTAGCGGAGTAACCGGGCGAGGCGCGCCGTGACAAGTAACCGAACGGCATTCGGTTTGCGCTCGATGTCGTCGCTCGGTTACAGTGGGCCAACCGATCAGATTGGACCGCAATGGCGCGACCGCTCACACCTATCCTCAGCGAGAAACGGATCCTCGAGGCCGTTCGACGCCTCGCGATCGACGGCGACTTCACCCTCGCCCAGCTCGCTCGGGAACTTGACGTGCGCGTCTCCTCCATCTATCACCACGTGCCGTCAAAGGCCGCGCTCGTACACCTACTACGCAGGGACTGGATCGCCGACCTTCGGTCGGGGCTCGGCGACTCAGCGGGGAGGGACCGCCTCTCTCGAATCGTGCACTCCTACTGGGAGTTCGCCTCCGGGATCCCAGCGCTCGTGCCGCTGCTCGTCACCGAGCCGCTCCGCGACGAAGAGCTCACATGGTTCTATGAGGAACTCGCCGACACCCTGCACGGCATCGGCGTCTCCGACGACAGGCTGCTCTCGATCATCGGAGCGATCGACGGCATCGTCCTCGGAGCCGCGTTCGACCTCATCTCACCCCCGTTCCAGGCAGCAGACGCCGACCCGGGGGAGTACCCGCGCCTCGCCGCAGCCCTTACGACGCTGCCAGAGGACGCCGACCGTAGAGTCCACCTCGGTCGGACCCTCGACGACATCCTGACCGGACTGCTGCGCGAAACGCCAGCAGGCGGCTGAGCCCCTTTCAGGCCCCTTCCCGAACAGAAAGAACGCAATGACGAGTTCGCATTCTGGTGTTGCCCGCGCGGGCGCACCAACGATGGTCGCGCTGATCACCACCTGGGTGTTCGCGCTGCTGCCCGCCAACCTTGTCCCTTCAATCGTCGAGAAACTCGTCTACGAGATCGGTGTCGACGTCACCGTCGCCGGCGCCGTCGCGACGGGCATGACACTCGCAAATGCTGCAGCGGTGCTTGGCTCACGGCGGGCGGTGCAGCGCGGCAACCGCACGCTCATCGCGCGCGTCGGCCTTGTCATCATGATGACCGCGTTTCTTGCCGGTGCGATCTGGCCGGCAGCTGGCGTCACCATGACCGCGCTCATCGTCGGCGGAGTCGGCTCTGGCCTGGTGATCTCTGCTGCGACGTCAGCGGTGTCAGCGACGCCAGATCCCGACCGGGCAACCACGATTGTGATGACTGTGAATCGCCTCGTTGTCACCGTCGCCTTCCTCATGATTCCGCTCATCGGCGGCGGAACAAGTGAACTCTTCCTTATCCTTGCGATCCCCGGCGTTCTCGGCTTCATCGGCTCCAAGTGGCTGCCGAAGGTGCCAGAGGAAACCGCCGTCGTCTCGGTCGTCGGTACGGCCGCCTCCGCCGCCTCCGCAGGCGACGCCGCACCGCCCGCCCCTGCGCGGGTGCGCGAAGCACGCTCGGCGAGCGGCGCGGGGCACACTCCGAGCGACGCCGACAAGCGTACGAGGCTCGTCGGTTGGCTCCTCGCGATCGGCTTCGGCGTCTGGTCGATCACCGACGACGGCATCTACGGCGTCGTTAGCGTGATCGTCGGTGAGAGCTCGATGGCCGTCGGCGACAACTACGTCTCAATGATCTTCGCCCTCTCCGTGTTCTGCGGCCTCGGCGGGGCGCTCATCGCCCCCTTCCTGCACCGCTGGTTTGGCCGGTCACCCGCACTCGTCGGCCTGCTCGCGCTGAGCGCCACAGCCAAACTCGGTCTGATGCTGCTCGAGAACCCGGCGATGTACGCGACAGCGAGTGCCGTGTGGGGCTTCGCGTTCGGCGCGATGCTCCCGCTCATCTTTGGTCTCGCGGCGTCGCTCTCACGCGACGGCGGCGTGAGCGTTCTCGTGAACGGCATCTACATCGTTGGCGTTGCCCTCGGGCCGCTTGTCGCATCGCAGCTGCTTTCGCGGTTCGGCACCGGTCCGCTCGCAGTCGTGATGACACTGCTCGCCGCAGTAACGGGTGCGCTCATCGTCTACGCGTCAGTGTTCGCAGCCCGCCACAGTGACCGCAGCGCGGCCGAGGACGCGCTTGCCGCAGCCGCGGCTGCAGAACCCACAACCCGCTCATCGATCGGAGCTGACAATGACTGACCTGCTTATCACCCACGCCACAGCGTTCCTCGGAGGCGCCCCTGTCGGCGACCGCGGGGTACTCATTCGCGACGGCCGCATTGCTGCAATCGGAGCGAGCGCCGAGATTGCGGCACTGCCAGAAGCTGCAGAGGCTGAAACGATTGACGCACGCGGCGGGCTCCTCACCGGCAGCTTCGCTGATGCTCACATCCACGCGGTCTTCGGTGGGGTAGAACTCGGAAGGCTCGAACTCAGCGACTGCGACAGCGGCGAGGCGACGCTTGCGCGGATCGCCGACTACGCCGCCGAGCACACCGGACAGTGGATTGTTGGCGGTGGCTGGAGTATGGCCCATTTCGCGGGCGGAACCCCCACGCGTGAGGCGCTCGACGAGGCCGCGCCGAGCCATCCGGTGTTCCTCATCAACGCTGACCACCACGGGGCCTGGGCGAACTCCCTCGCCTTCGAACTCGCCGGGATTGACGCGTCGACCCCGGACCCTGCGGACGGACGTTTCGAGCGGCACGCCGACGGTACACCGAGCGGCACGATCCACGAGGGCGCGCAAGAGCTATTTGCGCACGTGCTGCCGCCGACGACAATGGCCGAGTGCCGCACTGGCCTGCTGCGCGCGACCGACATACTGCTCGGCTACGGAGTAACGGCGTGGCAGGAAGCGATCCTTGGCGCCTACGCGGGGTACCCCGATACGACTGAGGCCTACACTGCCGAGGTGTCGGCGGGCACGCTCGAGGCCGATGTATCTGGCGCCCTGTGGGTGACCCGCGACCTCGGTGATCCAGGCTCACCGATCGACGCCGACGCAGTCGTCGCTGACTTTGAACGGCGTCGGGCTGCGGCGGCGAAGCTTGGGTTCCGCACGGACACCGCGAAGATCATGGTCGATGGGGTTGCCGAGAACCTCACCGCCGCCATGAACGATCCCTACGTCTGCGAGTGCGGTGGCGGCGAGGAAGAGCGCGGGCTTGCCTACTTCTCAGCCGAAGACCTCATCTCGCTCGTGCCGAAGCTCAACGCGCGCGGCTTCAACGCACACTTCCACGCGATCGGCGACCGGGCGGCGAAGTACGCGCTCGACGCGGTGGCCGCGGTGCCCGCTGCCGACCGGGCGGGTGTTCGCAACCACATCGCCCGTCTGCAGGTCGTCGACCCCGTCGATGTGCCGCGCTTCGCGGAGCTCGACGTAGTCGCAAACTGCCAATCGCTCTGGGCGGG
>JAGNOB010000433.1 GCA_017990305.1 Leucobacter sp. | reverse complement strand
ATGAGCTCCTTGCCGTGTAGCCCCCTCGGAGAACCTATCAGTGCCCGGACCAGCCTCTCGCAGCTCGGCCAGGTCGGACTGCTCGCGGCCCGCCCGCTCAGCTCCAGGGAGCCTTCCCCACCACAGTGCTACGTTCGCGAACGCGCCGGCACCGGCAATCCAACGGTTCTCAGGCGGCGAAGGCCCCGCGCAGCAGCAGGCCGGTGCTGCGCCGGATCCTGCGAAGCGTGGTCAGGCCTTCCGCACCCTCCGATACGGGTGGGTTTCCACCCGCGAGGTCACCTCGGAGATCATGTCTGAGGTCGAGGAATTCTTGCGAGCTGAGTCGATGATCCGCTTGGTCGACTTGGCTGCGGCACTGAGATTCATCGGTCGACCCTCGATCCCGAAGAGCAAGAGCGCCCAATCAGGCAGGAGCGAAAGTATCCCGTCCTGCACGTTCACGCTGACCCAGGTTGTTACGGGGTTCCCCGAGAGCGATGGGCTCCTGAGCGATCGTGAGATCTCAGCGGCCGGAAGCGTCAACGCCATCCATGACTTGTTGTCTTCGATGTACGCGTCGAGTTCCGCGCGAGTACTCGGCAGGAACGCCTCGTCCTCAATCTCGACAAGGCATGCTGCGACGTGTTGCTCTACGACAAAGCGATCCTGTTCTTCGGTGGTGAGCTCTGGCCCGAATGCTTCAGCCGCGCGCAGGAGGCCGTAGACGAGGGTGTTGTGTGTCCACGCGAGCCACTCCTCATTGTTGGCACGCAGCTCCTCGCCGGTGCGCGGGTCCGTCCACACGCTCGCGGCATGCAGCCGGTTCACTGCCTCAGCCGCTGCTTCAGCGTGCGCGCGATCGCCGAAGACAATCGTGTCGAGGTACCGACCAGTACGCTCGCCGCGCCCCTCGACATCTGCCGTGTAGTCGCTCGTCGCCGCAAAGAGCCGCATCATCATCGGGTTGAGCGATTGCAGCAGGATCGCGGCGACCCCACCAAGTTTCGCGGAGGGGTCAGCAAACACTCGCCAGCTCACACTGTCGGGTCCGAAGTATCCCGTGTCTGTGCGTTCGGTAGTTTGCGGGGCCGAGCCGATGCCGTGGGCAACCGGGCAGATTCCCACGGTAGTTGCTCCGGTCGCCTGCGTTGGCGGGAGCGTGGTAGATGTGGGCACGGCGGCAATCCTTCTGACTCGGTCCGCGTGCTGCTGACGCGGGCACCCTCCACTCTCCACTGATTCGGCTCCCGACACACCAGACTGCGTAGGGGTGCGAAGCTATTCAGGTAGGCCCGCATCAGCGGGCAGGGGAAGTAGCTGGTGCCTGTCGCTCACCCCGAGTTTCGCGTAGGCGCGTTGGAGATGCCCCTCAACTGTTCGGTTCGACAGGAAGAGCTCGTCGGCGATTTCGGTATTCGTGAGCCCGCTGGCCGCCCGGATCGACACCTCGATCTCGCGAGCTGTCAGGAGGTTGGGGTCGACGCGCACCCGCCCAATCCGCGGAGTGTTTACGCCGGGAAGCTGATCTGCAAGCTCGGCAGACTGCGCAAACAGTGCTTGCGCGCGCACCCGGTTGTCTGCTCCGCGCGCGGTTCTGGCAGCGTCCGCAAGAAACTCCGCGGCGAATAGCGTGCGTCCGTGGGCGAGCAGTTCGCTGGCGAGTTCTTCAGCGCATTCTGCCTGCGACAGCAGCCGCAACGACGCGGCGAGCTGGCCGGTCACCCCGTGTGCAGCGGCGGCGAGCGCGTCAGGCGAGTCCGTGAGGCCCAACCGCCAAGCCTCGTGCTCGAGGCGCATGACCAGGAATGCGTACCCTTCGAGGCGGGCACTGGCGACGAGTTGGTCGAACTCGGCACGGGCTGCCTCCTCGCCTTCAACGGCGAGGATCGCAGCAAGTGCGATTCGTTCGGACTCGGGATGCAGCAATTGGCCGCTGTGGACCGAGCTTGCCCTGTATACGGCAAGGAGTTCGCGGGCGCGTTCAACGTCTTCGAGCATCGCAGCGGCTGCGGCACCGGCGGCGGCCACGAAACCGGCGATTCCGAAGGGATCTCCCTGCTCAGTGAGCGCGAGCACCTGATCCGTGAGCTCGAGCGTTTCCTTAGCCATCCCATACTCGGCGCAGACGTATGCTCTGGAGGTGATGAACAGGCCGTGATCGATCGCAAGCTTGCCCCAGTCGATGCCCTCGAACCGGGCCGCGTGACCAAGTTCGTGTGATCCCTCGCACAGCACCGCTAGGTGGAGGGAATAGAGCAGGGCCCCTGCGTCGTAGCCGGTTGCTGACTCCCAGAGTTCGCTCCCGAGCGCGGCAAAGGCCCGTTCGAGGGCCCCAGCGGGGTCGCCCGCATAACAGTCGTGCACGATCACCGCAGCGGTGAGGCCAAGCCGAAGCTCTGGGGGAAACGTGGTTTCCGCGGCCCACACTTCAAACTGGCCCGCATCATACGGTTGTCCTCCGTGCGCGCGCCACAGTGAGCTCTGGGCGTGGAAGCGTTCGGAGTCGCCCGGTTGCCTGGTGAGCAGTTCGATGCCGTGGCCTATGTCGCCGGTGAGCACCTCGATGCGGCCTGCGAGCAGCCTGGCCTCGGCGTCCCCGTCGGCGATGAGCGGTGCGAGGAGCGAGAGCGCTCTTGCGTGGTCGCCGCTTTGGTACTCGGCGG
>JAGNOB010000432.1 GCA_017990305.1 Leucobacter sp. | reverse complement strand
CGTGTAGCCGGCGATCGCGACCGAAGGCACCTCGCCGCGCTTACGGTTCGCGCGCTTTGCTTCATGAGCCGGAGCGAACTCTGCGATCTGTTTGCGGAGCCTCGCCATGCGAGTGTTGATGCGGCGACGATCAAGCTCGATCTTCGTCTCACCCGGGCCGCGCGAGCCCATGCCAGCGCCGGCTGCGCCAACCTGGCCACCCGCCTGACGCGACATCGACTCGCCCCATCCGCGGAGCCTTGGCAGCAGGTACTCGAGCTGTGCGAGCTCGACCTGCGCTTTGCCCTCGCGGCTCTTCGCGTGCTGGCTGAAGATGTCGAGGATCACCGTGGTTCGGTCGATGACCTTGGCGTTCACAACGTCCTCGAGTACGCGCCGCTGGCTGGGCCCGAGCTCATCATCGGCGATCACCGTGTCTGCCCCAAGCGCCTGTACGAGCTCGGCGAGCTCCTGCGCTTTGCCCTTGCCCAGGTAGGTCGCTGGATCGGGGTTTTGGCGCCGCTGCAGCACGCCGTCGAGCACGGTCGCTCCCGCGGTCTCCGCAAGGGCAGCGAGCTCGCGCAGCGAGTTTTCCGCTTCCTCGAGCGCATCCTGCGCGGACTGCGTGCGCGAGGCAGAATAGATGCCGATCAGTACGACGTTTTCAAGCCGCAGCTGACGGTATTCGACGTCGGTGACGTCCTCGAGCTCGGTGGAAAGGCCGGCGACGCGGGTGAGGGATGCTCGGTCCTCGCGGTCCATTTGGATCCCGTGATGACCGGTGTCAAGGTCGTCGTGTGCGGAGCTGCCGAGCGCTTGCGCCTCGGAAAGGTCGCGGATGACGGACGCACCTGCGCCAGAGGCGCGGCGAAGCACCCGCTCAAGCGGGTCGTTGGTTGTGTCCGCGGATTCCGTGGCGGTATCGGGCGCGGAGGTCTTCGAGACGGCGGCGTCGCCGGTCACGGTCTCATCAGTCTGGTCTTCAGTGAAATCACTCATGTGCTTCCTAAGTGTACGGTGCCCGAGCGCTTCCCACACGGATGTTCGCTTCGGGCACGCTCGATGCGCTCCTCCCTGCGATACTTGACCACGTGAACCAGCACTACTTCTCCGAGTCACCCGCGGGAGACTTTACCCCCCGCGAGATCGAAGTCACGCTCGCCGGAAGCAGCCACAGCGTGCTCACCGCTGGCGGCGTCTTCAGCCCCGAGCACCTCGATCAGGGCACTGCGATCCTGCTTGATGCGCTCCCCGGCCTCTCCCAGCTGCCGGCGGCAGAGGGGCAGGGCGCTGGCCCTCTCCTCGACATCGGTTCGGGCTGGGGCCCGATCGCGCTTGATGCCGCGCTCGGCCACCCTGGCCGCGAGGTCTGGGCGATCGACGTCAACGAGCGCTCCCGCGAACTCACCGCGCGGAACGCAGAGCGGCTCGGCCTGGCCAATGTGCGCGTTGCCGCGCCCGAGGACGTGCCGACAGACATCATGTTTGCTGAGATTCGCTCAAACCCACCGATCCGGGTCGGCAAAGAGACGCTGCACGGGATCCTCAGCACGTGGCTGCCCCGCCTCGCACCAGGTGCGACGGCCTACCTCGTCGTCGCAAAGCACCTCGGGGCCGACTCGTTGCAGCGGTGGATCGGCGACACGTTTACAGACCTCACCGTTGATCGCGCGGCACGCAAGAAGGGTTTCCACGTGATCCGCGCGACCCGCCAGAACTAGCCCGGGCTAGGGCAGCTCGATCTGGCCCCGGTAGACGAGCTCCGCTGGGCCGGAGAGCGAGACGTGCTCGCCTTCCTCTGTCGCGAACATCCGCACGCCGAGCCGGCCACCTGGCACCGTGACGCTCCAGCTGTTGGGCATCTGATCTCCGCCCCAGTGGCGGAAGGCCAGTGCTGAAGCTGCCGCGCCCGTGCCGCAGGACTGCGTCTCGCCGACGCCGCGCTCGAACACGCGCATCCGAATGTGGGCTACGCCATTCTTCAGGAAGGGGTCGGCCGGGACGACGAACTCAGCGTTCGCGCCGTCTTCAGGCATCGGCTCGAACGTGGGTGCGTTCTCCAGTTGCAGCCCGTCGAGCTCTGCCTCGTCAGCGAGCACCGATACCACGTGAGGGTTCCCAACGTCGATGCCGAGCCCCGGGCGCGCTACCTCGAGGCCTGCGGCAGCTACGAGCCGCTCCTTGCCCAGGCGCCAGCGCCCAAGGTCGACGGTGTAGCCAGCGGCGCCAACGAGCACATCGCGGACGCCTGCGCGGGTGCCAAGCGGCAGTGTGTCGTTTCGCTCCGGCGCGACGAGGCCCTCCGAGATGAGGTAGTGCGCGTACACGCGGATGCCGTTGCCGCACATCTCCGCGACCGAGCCGTCGGCGTTGCGGTAGTCCATGAACCACTCGGCCTCTGGCTCCTCGGCGAGAATCGCAGCGCCCTCTCCAATCGCATTCGAACGTATCGCCCGAATCACTCCGTCGGCCCCGATTCCGAATCGGCGATCGCAGAGAAACCTCACAATTTCGGGCGTGAGGTCAAGCTCACCGTTGGGGTCAGTGAGCAGCACGAAGTCGTTGCCTGTGCCGTGTCCCTTGGTAAACGAGAGTGCTGTCATGGGGTGACTCCATTCGTGGGCCTTGGAGGCGGTAGTGGCTTTTACGCTACAGCACTCCAACCTGGGAC
>JAGNOB010000054.1 GCA_017990305.1 Leucobacter sp. | reverse complement strand
CTGCGCACGACGGCGCGACGATTCTGCACCCGGTATCGCTCACCCTCACTGAGCAGCGGGTCTCAATCATTGGCGCCAACGGATCGGGCAAGTCAACGCTCGCCCGACTCATCAACGGGCTCGTCGAGCCGAGCGCGGGCAGCGTGACCATCCGCTCGTCGCACTCGGACACCGGCGCATCCCCCGCCGACGAGCTCGACACCGTCAGTGACGGTGCGGCGGTGCGGCGCGCCGTCGGCTTCGTGTTCACCGATCCAGCGGCGCAACTCATCATGCCGACGGTCATCGAGGACGTCGAGCTGTCCCTGCGAAGGGAACACCGCGACCCCGGCGAACGTCGAGCCGCAGCGCTCAGCGCACTCGCCCGTTTCGGCTTGGACGGCTTCGCCGAGCGCAGCGTGCACGCACTCTCGGGTGGCCAACAGCAGCTCCTCGCAATCGCGACCGTGCTGGCGACCGGCCCGCAGATCCTCGTCACCGATGAGCCAACAACGCTGCTCGACCTGCGCAACACTCGCCTCATCGGTGATCTCCTGCTCAGCCTCCCGCAGCAGGTGGTCATCGTGACGCACAATCTCGAGCTCGCTGAGCGCGCAGACCGCACACTGGTTGTCGAACAGGGCCGCGTCGTCTTCGACGGCGCACCGGCTACGGCCATCGCCCGCTACCGTGCGAGCGCAGCGTCCGCATGAGCGCCCCGGCAGCGCTCGGCGCGTACATCACCCGCCGCGGCCCACTCCACGCGGTCCGGCCCGGCGCCAAGCTGCTCGGCCTGTTCGCGTTCGCCATCGCCGTGCTCGCCGCAAAAGGGTGGATCAGCGCGCTCGTCGCACTCGCGATCGGTGTCGCGCTCGCCCTCGTGGCCGGACTGCGCGGCCGCGACTTCTGGCGCGTGGCCCGCACCTTCGCGCTGATCGGCGTGCCACTGTTCGCCTTCCAGACGTGGAACGCCGGCTGGGAGCGCGGCACGGAGGTCATCGCCGACCTACTCGCACTCATCTTCGCGGCGAGCGCGGTTACCGCGAGCACCCGTGCGAGCGACATGCTCGAGACGATCGCGTGGGCCCTTACCCCGCTTCAGCGCCTTGGCGTCGACACCGAACGGATCGCGCTCACCTTTTCCCTCGCGATCCGCATGATCCCTGCCGTGCAGGAGCTGACGCGCGAGACGCTCCTCGCCGCACGCGCTCGCGGGCTCGAGCGCAGCCTTCGCGCCCGCACGGTGCCGCTCGTGCTGCGTACCGTATCGCAGGCGCAACTCACTGGCCAAGCACTCGCCGCACGCGGCATCGGCGACGAACAGGCCCCGTAGGGTAGTCACATGGCCGAAATGCAAGACACCCCCGAGGGCGTTGACGAGAACTACGAGAATACCGAGGCACGCGCAGCTCTGCTCGCGTTTCAGGAGACGCCAGACTACGAGCACTTGGCGACGTTTTTAAACGCCATCCGCGAGGGCTACCTCGTGGTCGACGTCACGGGTACGTCGTCGAAGAAGAAGGGGCCGCGGGTACGCACGATCCGCTCAACCAAGGGTCAGCTCGTGTTGCCCATCTTCACGTCCATGGCCGAGCTCCGGGCGCTGTCAGGGACGGCGCACGGGGAGGAGCTCAAGGGCGCCATCATGCCTGCCCGGTCAGCGCTCTCGCTCATCACGGCCGACAGGTTCGTCGCCGCGGAGTTCGATAAGGCCTCGGCGGGGCTCGTCTGCCTGCGCAAGTTCATCACTCTCGCGATGGCCTACGACGAGGTCACCGCGGAGTCGTTGCAGGCGTAGCCACACTTAGACACAGCAAAGGCTCCCCCTCATATCCGAGGGGGAGCCTTTTTGCGTGCTGGGAGGGTTACTTGCCGACGCGGAATGCGCGCACGACCTGCACGACACCGAGCACAACCATCGAGATGCCGAGAAGCCACCAGAGGGTGACGGCGCCCATGAGCGGCGAGAAGAGGAGTGCGATACCGGCGAGCACCGAGATGATGCCGTAGA
The DNA here is from genome assembly GCA_017990305.1 of Leucobacter sp. Classification (GTDB taxonomy): domain Bacteria; phylum Actinomycetota; class Actinomycetes; order Actinomycetales; family Microbacteriaceae; genus Leucobacter. Next base: position 6,287 of record JAGNOB010000054.1, on the reverse strand, counting down.
TGATGCTCCACACCTTGCTCTCCGACTTCGACGCCGTCGCGAACGCGAGCACGCCCTCGAAGAGCCAGAGGATACCGACCATGATCGAGAACATGAGTGCGGTGACGACACCAGCGAACACGAGGTTCGACATGATGATGACGCCACCGGCAACGTACAGCAGGCCGAGGAGAATGTGGCCGACACGCGACCAGCCGCCAACGCCGCGAGAGAAGATCGCGGTGCCAACATAGACGATTCCAGTCACAATCGCGTAGGCGCCGATCAGCGCAGCGACCAGGGTGAGCGTGACACCGGCAGACGCCTTCGGCGCGAAGATGACGAAGAGGCCGAGCACAATCGCAATGAGTCCGCCGACGCCGAAGAGCACGCGGGCGCTGTCGGTGGCGCGGGCCTCGAGCGTGGGTTCAGTTCTATCAGTTACAGACATGATTCGTTGCTCCTATCAGGATTTCTAGCGCCCCTTATGCACGAGCGTTTCCCTCAGCATCTCACCTTTCTGTGATCAATGTGTAGCTTTTCTTTGCGCGGATCCTGCTCTGCCGCAGCATTAGACTTGCCTCACGGCGGCACGGTAGCCGCTCGGCGACCTGAGGAGGAACGATGAGCGCAGGATCACACGGCGACGTGCAGCTCGAGAATGAGCATTTTCGGGTCACACAGTGGACCATCGAACCCGGTGGCGCAATCCCGATGCACCGCCACGATTTTGAGTACGTCGTGATCCCCCTCGTCACCGACACCATGCGCGTCACTAACGCTGATGGCAGCGTTATCGAGGCCAAGCTTGAGACCGGTGTGAGCTACACGCGTCCGGCGGGATCTGAGCACCTCGTTGAGAACCCGCACTCGGCCAGCAACATTGTGTTCGTCGAAGTGGAAAAACTCTCGTGAGCGAGCTCAACATCCGCCCGGTCACGCCCGCAGACCGCGACGCTTGGGCCGCGACCTACCGCGGCTACCGCGATTTCTACGAGAAGCCGCACGAGCCCGCCGTATACGACACCGTCTGGGCATGGCTCAACGACCCCGACCACGAGACCCGCGGCCTGCTAGCCGAACTCGACGGCGAAATCGTCGGCCTGGCCCACTTCCGCACCTTCGCCCGCCCGATCGCTGGCTCAACCGGCCTGTATCTCGACGACCTCTTCACGACGCCGACCGCGCGCGGCAAGGGCGCCGCAAATGCGCTCATCGAGCGGCTCCGCGAGATCGCGCGCGACGAGGGCGCGGGCCTTGTGCGCTGGATCACGGCAGAGTCGAACACGACCGCGCGCCGTGTCTACGACAAGCTCAACGAGCCGACCTCGTGGGTGACCTACGACGTCGCGCCACTCGACTAGTTAGCTCGCCGTCCCTGCGGCGGCATGGCGGATCCGCTCGGTGCCGGGTGTAGGCATCGTGATGCCGTGCGCGGCAGGATGACCCGCGTCGTCGACAGCAACGAAGACAATGCTGTCGAGGCGCAGAATCTCTTGCCCCGTCACCGCATTTTCGACGCTGCAGCTCAACGTGACCGACGTGCGGCCGAAGGCGGCAACCCGATACTCAAACTCGAGCAGATCGCCGCGCACCGCGCGCGCGACGAAGTCGATCGCCGACATATGCCGTGTCACGACGTCGGTGGTGCCGAGCTGCGTCACCGCGACAATCGCGGCCTCCTCGTCGACCCACTGCAGCAGCCTGCCCCCGAACAGCGCATCGTGCTGGTTGAGATCCTCCGGCTTTACCCATTTACGAACAATGTGTCTATAGCCGTTCATAGGACAAGCCTAGGTCAGAGCCTGCGCGGAATCTGACCGTAGACTGGCCACATGGTCGTCTTCGCTGGAATCCTGCTCCTCATCAACGCTGTCTACAACGTCATTGTGTGGCCGCGGTTCTGGACGCGCGTGGCGCAGGATCCACGCGCGCGCGACGAGCAGGGCCGCGCGACCCGCTTCCTCACCGTGCACGCAGTGCTGATCTCAGTTGCACTGCTCATTGCAGTCGCCTCCGCGATCGCCGGCGTGCTGCTACTCATGCAGGGCTAGCACCACAGACTGCGGCACCGTTTCGCAGCCCGAGCATACGTCAGCCCCGCCACACCGGGAATACCCGGGGTGGCGGGGCTGAATAGTTGGTTTACTCTGAGTCGTCGGTGACTTCAGCGTCTTCAGCGGGCACTTCATCGGCCTCAGCCGAGTCAGCCTCTTCGCGGCCCGACGACGTGTGCGTCGCGGGGCCAAGGTGCGAAGCCCCGCCCTCGCCAACCCAGCCGTCACCCGGCGTCCGGGCCGGATCCGAGTTGTGATCCGGCAGCGCCTTCTTCGATTTGTCAGCCATTCCCGCGCCCCTTTCAACGGTGAAACATGTGCCCCGAGTCTACGCAGGATTGTGGCCCACGACCAGGGGAACGGGAGAATGCCAGCAGAAGTCCGGCCTCCCTAATAGGATGGCGGAATGAAGCGGATCCTCACCTACGGCACCTTTGACCTCCTGCACTGGGGGCACATCCGTCTCCTCAAGCGGGCGAAGAGCCTCGGCGACTACCTCGTCGTTGCGGCCTCGAGCGAAGAGTTCAACGCGGGCAAGGGCAAGAAGACCTACCACGACTTCGAAACACGCAAGAACATGCTCGAGGCCGTGCGTTACGTTGACCTCGTCATCCCCGAGGATTCGTGGGATCAGAAGATCGAAGACGTGCGCAAATACGAAATCGACACCGTCGTCATGGGTGGCGACTGGGAGGGCGACGAACGCTTCGAGATCCTGACACCGTACTGCGACGTCGTCTACCTCGACCGCACCGAGGGCGTCTCCACGTCCAAGATCAAACGAGACCTCGGCGTCAACGGCTAACGCCCGCAGCGCGAAAGCCCCGATCTCCTAGCCTGTTCGGCCAGAGGATCGGGGCTTTCGTTATGCGCCGCAGAACTACGCTTACAGCACCTTTGAGAGGAACGCCTTCGTGCGTTCACGCTGCGGGTTTGTGAGTACCTCAACCGGATCCCCGGCCTCGACCACAACGCCGCCGTCCATGAACACCAGCTTGTCGGCAACCTGCTTCGCGAACCCCATCTCGTGCGTCACGACGATCATCGTCATGCCGCTCTCGGCGAGGCCCTGCATCACGTCGAGCACCTCACCGACGAGCTCCGGGTCGAGCGCGCTCGTCGGCTCATCGAACAGCATGAGCTTCGGATCCATCGCGAGTGCCCGCGCGATCGCGACGCGCTGCTGCTGCCCGCCCGACAGGTGCGCCGGGTAGTAGTCGTGGCGATCCGCGAGACCCACACGGGCGAGGAGCTCCATCGCCCGTGTCTGCAGCGCAGCCTTTGAGCCCTTCTTCAGGAGCGTCGGGGCCATAGCAACGTTCTCGAGCGCAGTCATGTGCGGGAAGAGGTTGAAGCGCTGGAACACCATGCCGATGTCCCGACGCTGCACCGCGGCTTCCTTCGGGTGCATCTCGTAGAGCTTGTCGCCCTGTTGCCGGTATCCGACGAGCTTGCCGTCGACCGAAAGCCTGCCAGCGTTGATCGTCTCGAGGTGATTGATGCAGCGCAGGAACGTCGACTTGCCTGATCCCGAGGGGCCGACGAGGCAGAGCACCTCGCCGCGCTGCACCTCGAGCGAGATCGACTTCAAGACCTCGTTCGAGCCGAACGACTTCGAAATCGCTTCGGCCTTCACCATGGGAGTGTCTGTCTGATTCATCGTCCGCCTCCAAGGCCGGTTCCGGCCCGTCCGTCTACTTCCGGCAGTTCGCCAACAACACCGATCGACTGCGTTTCAACGGTGGGCTTCTGAATATCAGTCCGGGCTTCGACGCCCTTCGCAAAGTGCTTCTCGAGGTAGTACTGGCCGACCATCAGGATCGATGTGATCACGAGGTACCAGATCGACGCGACGATGAGCATCGGCACCGGCTGGTATGTGACACCCGCAATGTCGCGGGATCGCGTAAACAACTCTCCAATGAACGGCACTGCCGCGACCAGAGACGTTGTCTTCAGCATCGAGATGACCTCGTTGCCCGTCGGCGGGATGATGACGCGCATGGCCTGCGGCAGCACCACGCGTGTCATCGTGTGCCACCAGCCGAGGCCGAGCGCGGTCGCAGCTTCGTCCTGCCCCTTGTCGACCGCAAGCAAGCCCGCGCGCACGATCTCGGCCATGTAGGCCGCCTCGTTCAGGGCAAGCCCGATGACCGCGAGCGTGAAATAGGAGAGGAAATCCTTCGTCGTGAGGGTCACGACCGCCTCCGTGAACGGGATGCCAATCGTGATCGTCTTGTAGACGACGGTAACGAGCCCCCAGAACGTCAGCTGCACGTAGACCGGAGTGCCGCGGAAGATCCACAGGTACACCCACGACACCGACTTCACGACAGGGTTTGGCGACTGCCGCATGACCGCGAGCAAGACGCCGAGCACAATCGCAATCACCATTGAATAGACCGTGAGCTGAAGCGTGTAGCCAATCGCGGTGATAATCCGCTGATCAAAGAGATACTTCCCAACCTCTGGCCAGTTGTACACCGGCCGATTGAATGCTGAGTCGTAAATGAACAGGGCCACGAGAACGACGATGACAATCGCGGCGAGCATCCGCCAGGGGTGACGTCGCTTGATCGCCACAAGAGCCTCGGGTCGGGCGTGTTCTTCGCTGGCATCACCAACTAGATGAGACATATCTCTGCTTCCTAATAAGCGTGCGTGAGATGGGATCGGGGCGACCGAACTTGCGCACGGCCACCCCGATCCTTCGAACGGCTAGGCTGTCGCCGCGTTGACGGTCGCTTCGGTGAGCGCGCCGGCTTCGAGGCCCGCATCGCTGAGGATCTCGAGGTACGTGCCGTCGTCCATGAGGGACTGCAGTGCAGCCTGCACGGCCTTCGTCATATCGCTGTCCTTCTGAGTGGCGAAGCCGTAGGGCGCTGCGTCGAACATCTCTCCGACAACGTGCAGCTTGTCCCCCAGCTTGTCGACCGCGTCGGCCGTGACGGGAAGGTCAGCCGAGAAGGCGTCAGCCATGCCATTCACCACGGCGTTGGTCACCTCGGGCTGGCCTTCGAAGGGCAGAATCTCGATACCTTCCTTGCCGGCATCGGTGCATGCCTTGTCTCGGCGAGGCATCTCGTCGAGGTGCTGGACGGTGCCGGTCTGCACAGCGACCGTGAGGCCACACGCATCTTCAGGATCGACCTCGGTATCGGCCGGCGCAGCCCACTGGCTACCAGCGTTCAAGAAGTTCACGAAGTCAACGGACTCTTGCCGCTCGAGCGTGTCAGTAAACGATGACGAGCCAAGGTTCACGACACCCTCCTGGATGCGCGGGATGATGCTGTCGAAGCCGAGGATCTCCCACTCAGGCTTGAGCCCAAGCTTTGCGGAGACCGCTTCAGCGAGGTCGACGCCCCAGCCGATGGGCTCACCCTTGTCGTTCTTGTACTCGTTCGGCGGATACTCGGCGTCGGTGCCGATGAGAATGGTGCCCGCCTCGCGAATGTCTTCCGGCAGGAGCGCGACCGCCGCCTCGTCTGGCTTGATAGTCGACGACGCGTCCGGCTTGTCGCCGTCCGTACCCTCCTCAGCCGCGTTGTTCGTGCATCCTGTGAGAACCAGGGCCGCCGCCGCAGCGAGGGCGGGGAGTGCGTAGCGAATCTTCATCGATTCCTCCTTGTATGAGGTGGGGTGTTCAGTCATTGAAACCTCGAAGCCGAGTGTAGCGAGCTACACGGCTTCGGATGTAGACAGAGTACCTATCCCGCTCCATACGAGGGCTGTATCCCGGGGATTTGTTGCCGAACCGTGTCTGGGGGCTCGGACACCCGGGTGTGGCGCAAACACCGCTGAGTCGTGTGAAGGTCGGGGCGCTGGGTGTGCGAGCTCCCCGGGGCAGCGCCCCGACCTCCGCCTGCGGTGCTACTTAGCCGCGTGCGCGACGCAGCGCGCGGGTCATGAGCAGCGCAGCGCCGCCCAGGAGAGCAACACCCGAGGCCGCGATTCCTGCCATCACACCGCTGCCACCGGTAGCAGCGAGCTCCTGCGAACCGGAGCCTTTGCCCTGCACAGCGGGCTCAGCGTTCGGGGCTTCGCCGCTCTGCGCGTTTGCCTCGGCACTGGTTTCAGACCCGGCATCTGCACTGGTGCCGTCTTCGACGACGCTCCCGCCGTTCCCCGCACCGCCGCCATCGCTCTCGCCGGTGCCGCCACTGCCACCGTTGTCACCCTCGTTCTCGTTCTCTAGGTCGGTGCCGGGTTCAACATGATCCGTCGGTGTATGCACAATATCCACCCACTCAG
>JAGNOB010000053.1 GCA_017990305.1 Leucobacter sp. | reverse complement strand
GTGCCTCGTCGCTCCGGGTGGAAGCTCGGTGGATTCGCCGAGGTCGATGAGGAACGCTTCTTCGTCGGCCTGCACCCAGTCTGCTGGGGTCGGCCGCCATTCAGGATCTGTGGCGCCGGCAACGACGATGTCGAATGTGTTTCGCGTGCCGTCGATCTGCGCTTCGAGATCGACAAAGTCAGTAAAGAACGCGGTGGTGGTGAGCGCTACGACGCTCAGCAGCCCGCCGCCCGCCAACATCAGCCGTGACCGGCCGCGTCGACTGCAGTTCTGTGTCATGATTCTCTCCCCGCGCTTGGCGCGCTGCGGGTTTGCCCGGGCGCTCGGCCCGGGCAAACGTCGCACTTAGCTCACTGATTCTGCGGTGAACTGGGCCTGCACGTGGGCTGTCTTGCCCTGCAGCGCGTTGTTTGCCTCCGAGCTGCCCTGATCGAGCAGCGTGATGGCCACACCGACAGTGCTATCTGCTCCGGCGGTGAGCTCGACGAGGTCGAGGTTCGAGACTGCTGCCTGCTTCACGTTCGACACCACAGCGACGCCGTCGACGGTGATCGTGTAGCGCAGCTGCGCTGCGTAGTCGCTGTCGGAGACGCGGCCCGGGACGTCACCGAGCGTCAGGTTCACGTCTGCAGCGAGCTTCGGGCTGTCGTTGAGCACCGGAATGTCGACGGAGATCGTATCGCCAGGGGTGATGGTGTCGGCGCCGAGGAGCGCGATGTCGACACCTTCGACAACGTCAGCCTCCTGCCAGGTGCCCGGCACGGGAACGCCGTCTGCGTCGGTCCCGACGACCTGGATGTTGAAGGTGTTGTCGCCGCCACCGATGCCGCCGTCGGTGCCGTTGCCAAGGTTGAGGTTGGCGAAGTCGGTGAATGCGGCGGCGACCGCGAGTGCACCGATGCCGAGGAGCGATCCTGCGGCGATGAGGGCGCGCTTGCGACCGGTCTTCTGCGTGTTCTGAGTCATGGGTTCTCCCTGTGATCGATCTGGGCGACGGCAAGATGTCGCTCGGTGAGTCCGTAGACAAGACAGGGAAACTCAATAGGTACTCCAGCCAGCACGCGCCAGAGAGCAGATTGGCATGGCCCGCTAGAATCCCAGGCCAGACCAACTATGTTCGCTTCCCCGCGTCCACTCCAATCGACCATAGGAGCAGCTCAGACGACCCTGAGTGACTCGGAGAGCGGCCTGAGTGGTCAGACCGCAACCTTGAGTAGTACCCCCAGCGGCGTCTGGGCAATTCGCTGGATAATCCACTGGAACAACTGAGGGTTGCGCGGCCCTTGGTTCCGGTCGCAGCTCCCGATAGCCTGGCTCATGGGACCCCACCGCGGCCCCGCCGTTCGCCACCGTCGCCGACCGATCTGGAGTGCAGTGTTCGAGACCATCATCCATCCGCGCGTCTCAGAGACCGACGCGGTCGGTCACATCAACAACACCGTCGTTCCGATATGGTTCGAAGCTGCTAGGCGCGATCTGTTCGCAGTGTTTGGCCCGCCAGAGGATTTCTCCCGATGGCGCATGATCGTCGCGAGCTTCACCGTGAACTTCGAACACGAACTCACCTACCCTGCTCCCGTGACCGCGCGCGTGTGGGTCGAGCGAATCGGCAACAGTTCGCTCACGCTCCACGAGGAGCTCCACCAGCACGGCAAGCGCTGCGCGGTGAGCAACACGAACTACGTCAACGTCAACCCGGATACGAAGCGACCCGAGCGCGTGTCAGACGAGATTCGTCTAGCACTCCAACCCCATCTGCTCCCCGCACCCGATCTGTCTGAAAGGACGCACTAACTCCATGCCAGCAGCAGCGACACCGCATCTCCTGACCCCGTGGTCCGTCACCCGCAGCTCGGTTGCCGCTGACGAGCGCTTCGAACTGTGGCAGGGCAGCACCTCACCCACGCCTTGGCCGTCGACGTACGGAGGCGACCTGTGCGTCGGCGCACTCGGCGCCCTCCTCCGAACCACCGCCGAGGAGAAGCAGGTGCACTCGCTGCAGGTGTCGTTCCTGCGGCCCGGCGACAAAGACCGCGGCGTCACCTACGAGGTCGAGCGAGTACGCGACGGGTACCGGTACGCGCACCGGGCAGTGCGAATGTCGCAGGGCGGCACCGAGATTGCGGTGGCAACCGCGTCGCTGCGCGCTCCACGCGACGGCGAGCAGCCTGCTTCCCCTGACGGATCCTTCGCGCTGCCGGGTGGCACCGTACTTCGACCGCCCCACGCAGACATCCCAGCGCCGGAGGAACTCCCGACCGCGGCCGAGGCCATCAAGCAGCGCGGCCCCCTTGGCGGGCCGTCACCCGAGCGAGACCCCTACGACGCGTACTGGGCGACGGGACGCGACCTCGACACCAGGCATATCGATCCGCCGCTGTACGGCGAGACCGTTCCGCAGCGCACCTGGAGCCGGCTCTGGGTAAGGTTCGCCCCAAGGACAGCCGAACAACGCGAGCTCGTGGCGACCCACACGGGTCGGGCCGCGCTCATCGCGTACATCGCTGACGACACAATCCTCGAGCCGGCCGGCGCGGCACTCGGTGCCGGCTGGCTCGCACCGGGCATGTTCAGCACAACCGTGCAGCAGACAATCTGGTTCCACGCCGACTTTGACGCGGCAGACTGGCTGCTCTTCTCGCAGCGTCTCGTGAGCGCCACCGGTGACCACGTCGTCTGTCAGGGCGAACTCTTCACTCCGAACGGGACGCTCGTCGCCACCGTGCTGCAGGAAGGTATCGTGCGGGTACGGCCGTAGGCCAGCTAGCGGTGCCTCACCACTCCACCAGCGACGGTGCGAACCCGAGCTGCAGGCCGTCGATGATCGACTGAAATTCGCTGAGCGGGTGCTGCGCGGAGGCGGTAGCGATGCACCGCAGCTGGCCCGATCCGGTCGTCGCGTGCGGAGTGAACGCGGCAACAACGTCGTCGGCGGGATCGCAGAACAGCAGCTCGGGGGCCGCCCGACGCAGCTCGTCAGCGAGCCACGGCAGGTGCGTACTCGAGAGCGTCACCGCGGTTACCCGCGGATGGGCTGCTCGCAGGGCTTCCACAAATGCACGAATCGGCGTAGCGGTCGCGGCCGGGGTGAGAAACGCGCCGGACTCGACAAGGCCGATGAGTTCGTCGGCGCGCACCGAGTGCACTCGGTCAGCGTCGACTCCGGCAGAGGCGGCGATGTAGCGGGTGAGCGCGGCGCTGTTGACCATGACCTGCGCACCAGCGACGGCAATCTCGTCCTCGGGCCCCACAGCGTCGAGTGCTGCGCGGACCGGAGGCGTGACGCCGAACACCGGCACGGCAGCCAGCGGCCGCAGCGCATCGAGCACTGTCACGCTCGGTGCGTTCGAGGCGAGGATCACGCTCGCCGCGCCCAGACGCACGAGACCCGCGGTCGCGCGCGTCACGGAGTCAAGCAGCTGCGCCTCGGTCAGCGCCCCGTAGGGAAAGCTGGCCCTGTCGGCGAGATAGATGATGTCCTGCTGCGGAAAGGCGGCGCGGATTCGGCGCACCATGTCGAAACTTCCGATTCCCCCGTCGAATATTCCGACGGGCTCGTGCAGGGCTGCCTCTGCTGGTGCGTCGTCCATCGCGTTCTCCCTCGCTGTTACCTCATCGCCCAGTCTAAGAACTCCTCGGCGGCGAGCACAGGTTTTCCCCACTGCGCCGCCTTCTTTGCCTTGCCCGACTGGCTACCCCGCTCGGCAACGACGAGCACGTCAGTCTTCGTTTTCGTCATGTTCTCCGAGATCGTGAGCCCCCGCGAGGTCGCCAGCTCGCGCATGTCGTCCCGATCGAACGCCCCGTGCGTTGGCGAGACGACCTCGCCGGTGAAGCAGACACGCGCCCCTGGCACGAGCACGGCGCCCAGTTCGGTCGGGGCTTCGAGCTCGAAGCCTTCTGGCAGCACCAGCACGCCGAAGTGTCGTTCGGCCGCGCGCAAGCGTGCAAGTGTCGGCGCATCGCGATCAACGACTCGCTCCCAGGCCGCCTGCAGGTGCTCCGCGAGCAGCGCCGCCGCATCGTCCTCGGGCGAAAGCTGCCCGCCGACCGTGAAGGCGTCTGCGCCCGCGTGGCCGTGCGGGCCCGTCGTCCGCCTGATGAGATACCCGTGCCCGGCGCTGTGCGTGGGGAACGGCGTGCCTCCCGCCTGCCGCATGCTCTCGGGAGATGCCGCTTCGATACGCCCAGCAATTGCGTTCGCCGCCCGTGCCCGCTCAAGCGCGGTCCCGACGGTGAGCTCCCGGCGATCCGCCGCTGAGATGAATGCAGCCGGCAGCTCCGCGCCAAGCGGCATCTGCACGACGACGCCGTTACGTTTGAGTTCGAAGTCGATGAGACCGAGCGCCGCATCTATGCCGACCCCGGTGGGGATGCGACCAGCCAGCAATGGCGACAGGGCGGCCCAGGCCTCAGCGAGCAATGGCGCGAGCGCAACATCGCGGGTCGTGATCCCGAACTCCTGCGCAGCTGAGAAGAGATCACTCGTCGGGTTCACCACGGTCGTTGCCTCGTCGCCGTCGTCCGTGACAACCGCAATCTCGATGGGCCGGGGACGGTACCGGTCTCCCTCGTTGCCGACCTGTAGAATCGCCAGACTTGCCCGTCCGAGCACAGCGGCACCGGACTCGCCGCGTTCGAGGAAGCGGCGCACCAACACGTCGGTTTTCAGGTCGCGCGGCAGGACATCGCGCTTGAGCACGAGCCCTTCGAGGCTCGTGCAGCGACTCAGCGCAACATACAGCTGCCCGTTCGCGAACGTGCCGCCGGTGAGGTCGACGACGACTCGGTCGAGAGTCTGCCCCTGACTCTTGTGGATGGTGATGGCCCACGCCAGTTTCATGGGAAGCTGCGCAAATGTACCGACAACGTCATGTTCAAGGGCGCCGGCACGCACAACCGGCCGAGTGATCTCCCACGTGTGCTGGCGCACCTCGACCCGTGTACCATCGCGGAGCCGCACGTCAACCACTGGCCCGTCCGCGTCGCTGCCGACGTGTTCCACCTTGCCGATACTGCCGTTCACCCAGCGGTCTGCGAAGTCGTTGTTCAGCAGCATCACCTGCGCGCCAACGGCAAGCTGCAGCCGCTCCTCAGCAGGCAGCTCGAACCCGTCCGTGTCGCCACTGACCTCCGCCGCGAACGTCAGGGGTTCCGCGGTCAACCGGTCGAGCAGCTGCCTATTGCGTGCGCCGACGATGCGGTTTGTCGTCGCGAGCGTGAGCCAGAACTCGTCGAGATCAGGGTCAAAGTCGGGGTTCGTGCGCGCATTGAGTTCTGCGCGAGCGTCGTCAAGCAGCGCCCCCTCGCGCACCGCATTCAGCAAGTCGACGAGCTTCGAGTCGCCGAGCTGCCTGAACACCGTTGTCAGCTCGGTGACCGGGAACCGGTCTCGACTGAAGGCACGCGCCGAGAAGAAGTACGGGGTCCCGTAGCGGTCGGCAATAAACGCTGCCTCGCGCTCCGACACGACGGGTGGCAGCTGGTAGAGGTCGCCGACGAGCACGAGCTGTACCCCGCCGAACGGCTCCCCCGGCCTCGGACCGAACCGCTCGAGTGCTGCGGCGAGCGCGTCGAACATGTCGGCACGCACCATCGACACCTCGTCGATGATGAGCGTGTCGAGCTCTCGCAGCGCCTGCGCAAAGCGACCGGGATAGTATCTGTCGCTGCGCACGAACTCCTCGCTCACCCCCGGCGGGAATGAGAACAGTCGGTGGATCGTGTATCCGTCGACGTTGAGTGCGGCAATGCCTGTCGGGGCGACCGTGATCGCTTTGCGGTCGGTGTCGGCAAGGAAGCGGCGGATCAGCGTCGACTTACCTGTACCGGCCTTCCCGGTGAGGAAGATGTTCGAGCCGCTGTGAAGCAGTGCGAGGCCTCGCTGGAACTCGGGCGTTATCGTGAGGCCGCGACTCTCCGCGGGAAGTTCGTGCGCCAATGAGGGTCCTGTTGCTTGCGGCCGATGTCTCGCCCCAGCTTACCGGCGGGGCGGCACCACCTGGACTTGGCCCGTGAGGGCGCGCTCGCTGGCCTCAGCGCTGCGGCTGAAGTCGGACGGCCGCAGCATGAGCAACCCAATGATGGAGATGACGGCGGTGCCGACGAAAAACACCACCGGGGAACTAATGTTGCCGGTGCCGGCGATGAGGGCCGTCGAAATCATCGGTGCGCTACCGCCGAAGATTGCCACGGGCAAGTTGTAAGAGACCGCGATTCCCGTCGATCGGATGTGGGTCGGGAGCAGCTCTGTCATCACCGCGTAAGGCGTCGACGAATAGAGTCCGAACGTGAGTGCGACCGCGAGTAGTGGCGGGAGGAACGATGCTGGGGTGGCGTTCTGGGCGGCCGCAAAGAACCAGACCAGGGCGCCGGTTGCGAGCACCGCGAGGACAAGCAGGAATGGTTTTCGCCCGTACTTGTCAGTGAACATCCCGCCGAACGGCATCACGATCGCGCCGAGAGTGCTCGCGACAAACACGTACACGAGCGTCGTGCCCGAGTCGAAACCGAGTGTCCCCGACATGTAGGTCGACGCGAAGGTGAGCAGTAGGTAGAACATCGACGCAAGGAGCGTGATGATTGCCGCGACGAGGGCGAGCGCGCGCTTCCATTTGAACACCTCGCGCAGTGGTGCCGGTGAGGTCGTGCCGTGGCTCACGAGCTGCCTGAACTCGGGGCTGTCCTCAAGTCTCATCCTGATGTAGAGCGCGATGAGGCCGAGCGGGCCAGCGACGAGGAACGGGATCCGCCAGCCGCCGCTGTGCATGTTGTCTGGGCCCAGAAGGAAGATCATGCTGTTCGCCACGAGGCCGCCAAGCACCAGCCCGAGCACTGCGGTGGTCATGAGCCAACTCGTCGAATAGCCGCGTCGGCCCGGGCCCGCATACTCGGCAATGAAGCTCGTGACTGTGCCAATCTCTCCACCGGCTGAGAAGCCCTGCACACAACGCACGAGCACGAGCAGCGCAGGTGCGACCCAGCCCACACTCGATGTCGTCGGCAACAGACCGATCACGAATGTGGCGCCTGCCATGAGCAGCAGCACGATCATGAGGGTGCGCTTCCGCCCCAAGCGGTCAGCGAGCGGCCCGAAGAACAGCCCTCCGAGCGGCCGCACGAAGAAACTGAGCGCGAACACTGCGAAGCTGCTGATGAGACTCACCGCGGGATTGTCACTCGCGAAGAACGCCTGCCCGATGTAGATAGCCAAGAAGCCGTAGACGCCGTAGTCGTACCACTCGATGAGGTGGCCGACGATGGCGCCGAAGAACGCTCTGCGCCTGCCAGGGCTTGGGCCGTCCGGCTGGGGTGAGCTGTGGGTGTCGGTCACTTGGTCGGGCATCGTCGCCATCGGCCTGGCCTGCTTTCTGTTGTGGTGCAGCGTGAATCAGGCACGACGCGTCCCTGCTCGAAACCGCGGGATCGCGGGTGGCGACGCTGCCACCTCGTCAACCGCTGTCGATAGCCTGTTGAGCTGCTTCACTATATGCAGGATTTTTATGACCCGCAATAGTTTTTCAAAAAGACGACGTCTGTATTGACGATCACGCACAAGCATGCCAGCATGCATCACAGGAGATGAAAGCCCTGGCCGCAGAGAAGCGGCCACCCTGGCTCCGGGAGGACCCTCGATGACGAGCAATGCCGACGTGCTGTACGAAGTTCGCGACCGCAAGGCCTATCTCACGCTGAACCGCCCAGAACGCTTGAACGCGATCACGAAGTCGATGGCAGAGCAGCTCGCGGCGGCAGTTGCTCGAGCAAATGCCGACAGCGACGTGCGCGTCATCGTGCTACAGGGCGCTGGCCGCTCGTTTAGCTCGGGCTACGACCTGAAGATCTTCGCCGAGGAAGGTGTCGACAACCAGGGGCCTGAGTGGGATCCCATCCAGGACTATGCACAGATGAGCGCGAACACGAACCATTTCTTCACCCTCTGGCGCTCACTCAAGCCCACCATCGCGAAAGTGCGGGGCCACGCCGTCGCCGGTGGCAGTGACATCGCCCTGAGCTGCGACATCGTAGTCATGGCCGACGACGCGAAGATCGGCTACATGCCGGCACGGGTGTGGGGCTGCCCAACCACGGCAATGTGGGTGTACAGGCTCGGGGCAGAGAAAGCGAAGCGGATGCTCCTCACAGGCGACACAATCACAGGGGCGCAGGCGGTCGACTGGGGCCTCGTGCTCGACGCAGTTCCCGCGGCCGAACTCGACGACGCGGTCGAAGCTCTCGCCGACCGCATGTCGACTGTCCCAACGAATCAGCTCGCGATGCAGAAGCTCATGATCAACCAGGCCTACGACAACATGGGGCTACAGAGCACCCAGACCATCGCAACGCTGTTTGACGG
>JAGNOB010000431.1 GCA_017990305.1 Leucobacter sp. | reverse complement strand
GTGTGGCAGCTGCCAAGGCTACGGCACGATCATCGAGAGCCCCTGCGTTGAATGCGCTGGCAAGGGGCGACTGCGCGAGCGCCGCACGATGCAGGTTGATATTCCTTCAGGCATTGACACGGGCACCCGGATGCAGATGCGCGGCGGCGGCGAGGTCGGCCCGTTCGGCGGCCCGAACGGTGACTTGTTCATCGAGTTCCGCGTCGAGCACGACGATGTCTTCAGCCGGGACGGCAACGACCTGTTGAGTACCATGCAGGTGTCGATGACCGACGCCATTCTGGGGACGGAGGTCAACGTTGATTCACTCGACGGGGCAGTGTCGGTCGAGGTTCCCGCTGGCACTCAGTCAGGCGACCTCGTGACTGTGCGTGGTCGGGGTATCCAGGGGCTACGTTCCACGACGCGCGGCGATCTGAAGATCGCCATGCAGGTTGCGACGCCCACGAAGCTGACACACAAAGAAAAGTCGCTCGTCGAGCAGCTGGCGAAGCTCCGCAAGGACGAGCCACCGCACTTCGGCGAGTTCAAGCAAAGCTTCTTTGGCAAGCTTCGCGATCGCTTCTTCGGATAGGCCGTGGCGAATCTGTACTTTGCCGAGGGTCTGGCTCTCCCTGAGCCAGGCGACCTCGTCACGGTCGGGGGCGACGACGGCCGACACGCAGTCCGTGTGAGCCGTCTGCGTGTCGGCGAGCAGACAATCGTCGGAGACGGCCGAGGGCTGCGAGCAGCAGGCAGCGTCGAATCCGTCGAGCGTGACAGCTTTACCCTGCGTGTGACAGGTGTCGAGGTGACGCCGAAACCCGCGCGCCGAATCGTGCTCGTGCAGGCCCTCGCCAAGGGCGACCGCGACGAGCGCGCAGTCGAGCAGGCGACCGAGTTCGGTGTCGACGCGATCATTCCGTGGCAGGCAGAGCGTTCGATCTCTCGCTGGAGCGGCGATAAGGCCGAGAAGGGCGTCGCAAAGTGGGCTCGGATCGCGCGTGAGGCGTCCAAGCAGTCGATGCGCGCCTGGATCCCCGAAGTGCATGCCCCGATGACGACCGCTGAGCTGGTGGCCTCGGAAGGACACATGCTCGTGTTGCACCCGCGCGGTGAATCTCGACTGAGCGCCTGGAGCCCCAGCGACGACCGAGATGTGTTTGTGGTTGTCGGCCCCGAGGGCGGACTGAGCGACGCAGAACTCGCCGAACTCGGTGGATCAGCCGATGCAGCGGGGGATCGGCGCGTTGTGCTGCTTGGCGATGACGTGCTGCGCACCTCCTCTGCCGGGCCCGCGGCGCTCGCGGTACTGAACACCGCACTCGGTCGCTGGTGAGGTTCGCCGGTCGAGAATGGGTCCCCGCGGCGGGCCGCGGGTCGGTAGACTGAACCGCATGGCTGCAGAGACTGTATTTGGCAAGATCATCTCGGGTGAGATCCCGACGACGTTCCTCGCGGAGACCGATCGCGTTGTGGCGTTCCCTGACATCAACCCGCAGGCGCCGGTGCACATCCTGGTGATCCCGAAGTCGACCGAGTATGCAAACGTCTCCGAGCTCGCAGCTGGCGACCCAACGCTGCTCGCTGAGATGGTCACCGTCGCAAAGCAGCTCGCGACCGAACACGCGAACGGCGAGTACCGGTTGATCTTCAACAACGGGGCGAGCGCCGGCCAGACCGTCTTCCACGTGCACGCGCACATCATCGCAAATCTTGAGGAGCGATCCCTCGTTGGGTTCTGAACCAGACGCACCACACACTGACTCCGCACCACCGCAGGGAGCAGCACGGCCCGAGCCGCAGCTTGAGCGCACCGTGACGCTCACCGGCGTCGAACTCGCGTCGTTTCTCGGGCACCGTGACCAGCTACTCGCTGATCTCGAAACGCAGCATCCGAACGTGGTCTTCAACGCGCGAAACGACGTACTATCGATCCGTGGCGAGACCACGGCGGTGCGCGCAGCGGAGGAGCTCGTGCGAGAGATCCTCGAGCTTGCGAGGCGCAGCGGCACGGTGTCCAGCACGGACGTCCGATCGATCGCCCGGATGGTGCGCGACGGCAACGGCCCGCGTGCCGCGATCACGCTCAGCGAACCGATTCTCACGGTGCGCGGCAACGCAGTGCGCCCGCAAACGCAGGGGCAGCGCGACTACGTCGACGCAATCGAGCAGAACACCATCGTGTTCGGAATCGGGCCAGCGGGAACCGGAAAGACCTATCTCGCTATGGCAAAGGCAGTGCAGGCGCTGCAGCGCCGCGAGGTCTCAAAGATCGTGCTCACGCGGCCTGCTGTCGAAGCGGGCGAACGCCTCGGGTATCTGCCAGGCAGCCTCGAAGACAAGATTGATCCGTATCTCCGGCCACTGTTCGACGCTGTTGGCTCGATGATGGATCAGGATCTCGTGCCGAAGCTGCTCGCGAACGGAACGATCGAGGTCGCACCGTTGGCATACATGCGCGGGCGCACACTCAACGAGTCGTTTGTGATCCTCGATGGGGCACAGAACACGACCCCCGAGCAGATGAAGATGTTTCTCACTCCCCTCGGGTACGGGTCAAAAATGGTCGTCACCGGCGACATGACGCAGGTCGACCTGCCTGTAAAACACAGTGGCCTTCGCGTCGTGAGCGGTATCCTGCGTGGAGTCGACGACATTCACTTTTCCGAGCTGACCGCTGACGACATC
>JAGNOB010000052.1 GCA_017990305.1 Leucobacter sp. | reverse complement strand
GAGCAGAGCAGGCGAGCTGCTGTTCACTGGCAGCGACCCCGTGCTCAACGCCGCGACGGGTGCGCTCGTGCTCGGCGGCTGGATCGTGGTCGTCGGGGCCGCCGGGCTCGCCGCGCTGCGCCTGCGAGACGCGTAGCGCGGAGGGACCGACGGCCTCGCGGCCCCGCTAGGACTGCTGCGTGAGGATCGACTTCGGCACGTGGTGCGTGGTGATCGAGCCGGCAGCGAGCGGCGAGCCCTCGGGGACAGCGGCCGAGCCCGCGGGGCCGCCGATCGCTGAGTCGACCATCGCGCTCATCACCGTGAACGCGTCGCCGCGGCTGAAGCCGTGCTGTTCGGTGAGGAAGCGGAATGCCCGCTGGTAGCCGTGCGCGAGGGACTCCTGGATCGTGTCGCCGAGGCCAACAAAGATGACCTGGTCGGCGGTCTCGATCGCGGGCGCCGACACTTCGAATTCCTTCGTGAGAGAGATCTTCGCGGTGATCGTGCCCGCGGCCTCGATCGCGACGTCGGAGGCCTCGCCCTCGGCCATGACCGCGTGGATGTCGCCGAGGCCAAGGTAGGCGCCGGCGACACGAACGGGGAGGTAGAGGCGCGAGCCGATGCCGGCGTAGGTGAGGTCGAGGTTGCCGCCCTCGGTGTAGACGGGCGCCATCGACGAGTTGCGGCCCGTCGCGGGCGCGGTGCCGAAGCAACCAACCATGGGCTTAGCTGGCACGGAGATCGTGTCGGTGAGGTGCACCATCCCGTCCGAGATCGGCACGCGGCGCATGTAGGGCTCGTCGCCCATCACACCCGCGAGTGCGCCCGAGCCGGTGAAGTAGCCCGACCAGCCGGAGTCGCCGAGCTCGATGTCAACGATGTCGATAATGAGGGTGTCGCCCGGCTCGGCACCATTCACGTAGACGGGCCCGGTGATCGGATTCATGATCGACTCGAGGTTGTCGCTGCTGCCCTTCTCGGCGGTCTCCTCGTACGAGCAGTCAGATGTCTCAAACAGGATGTGTTCGCCCGTTCCGGGGTCGATGCGCAGCGCCGGCTCATCCTCCGCCGAGAATCCCGAGTGTGCCTGATCTTTACCGATGAAAAAACTCACCAGAACTCCTTCAATGTTCTTCTTCGACCCGTGGGCAGCAGCGAGCTGCCCGGGCTGGAGTCGACCACGACTCCCCCTGCACCGAGCGCGAGACAGTGGGGCTCACGCAGAGAGGGCGCCGCCGCATCCGCGGCCCGCTGTGGCGCGCTCAGACTCCCTCAACTGTACTGCTGGCGCGGCCGTGCGAACGACCGCCGCCGCGCCGCGCCCTAGACACCCCCGCGGGCGGATGCAACACTGAAGGTGCAACAGCAACACCGTTTCCACGGCCATCGCACGACCGGGAGGTGTGCAGTCCCGGGTCGCAGACACGATGGTCACACGTATGCAATGAGGCAGGTGCGAACATGTTCAATTTACCGACGTTCACCGTGGTGTCGATCGCTAGCGTGATCGGATTCTGGGTGATCTACACGCTCGTGTTTCTCTGGGTGTCGAGATCGTGGGCTCGCGAGGATACGGAGGTGACCGATGAGCACTGAACTCTGGTTTCTCATTGTCTACTTCGCCGCGATGGTCGGCATCGGGGTGTGGGCGATGCGCCGCAGCTCCAACTCCGCTGAGGGCTTCCTGCTCGCGAACCGGAGCCTCGGCCCTGGCGTGACCGCGCTCCGCCTGCAGAGTTCGTCGATGTCGGGCTACATGTTCCTCGGCGCGGGCTCCCTCGGCTACACGCAGGGCTACTTCGGCATGTGGTACGCGCTCGGCGACATCGGCGGCGGCGTGCTGAACCTGTCGGTGCTCGGCCGCCGGATGCGGAAGCTCTCGCAGATCCTCGGTTCCATCACCTCCATCGAATACCTTGAACACCGCTACCCGTCGAAGTGGGTGCGCATGATCGCGGCTCCCGTCGCGCTGTTCTGCATGTTCTTCTATGTCATGGCGCAGTTCATCGCCGGTGGCCGCGGGCTCGAGATGGTGTCGGGCATCAGCTATCCGATCGCACTCGCCGTCGCGATCGGGGTTATCGTGCTGTACACGTTCCTCGGCGGTTACCTCGCGGTCGCATACACCGATTTCGTGCAGGCAATCATCATGCTCATCGGGATGGTGTGGATCCTCGTCGGCACGCTCATCGCCATCGGCGGCTTCTCCGAGGGCAACGCCCGCGTCGGCGCGGTCGACGAGACCCTGCTCGGCATGTTCGGCCGCGGGGGCGTCTACGACGGCCAGTGGGGCATCATCCTCGGCGCGCTGCTCATCTTCTCGATCGGTTACATGGGCTGGCCGCACGTCGTTGTCAGCCACATGGCGATGAAGCGCCCGAGCGTCGCCCGCCGCGCGGGCCTGTACTCGACGCTGTTCAACCTGCTGTTCATTCCTGCGCCCTACATCGTCGGCATCTTCGCGATCGTGCTGCTCCCGAACCTCGTCAACCCAGAGATGGCCATCTTCGAGATGGCGTCGGCGGTGCTGCCGTCGTTCGCCGTCGGAATCGTGATGGCCGCGATCATGGCTGCCATCATGTCGACGGCAGACGCACTGCTGCTGCAGTCGGGCACCGTCGCAAGCCAAGACATCTACGCCCGCTTCTTCAACCGGGACATGACTGACAAGCAGCGAGTACTCGTGTCACGTTCGATCGTGCTCGCACTCGCGGTGATCGGCTACGTCATCGCGGTCGTCGAGCCGCCCGCCGTCGCCGCTATTGTGATCTTCTCAACGACGGTGCTCGGCAGCGCGTTCGTTCCCGCCTACGTGTGCGCCGTCTGGTGGAAGAAAGCGAACACTGTCGGCGCGATCAGTTCGATGATCGCTGGCACCGTGCTTGCCGTCGGGTGGGAGCTTGCGGGCTTTGCGGGCTCGACTGGGCTCGACCCGATGGTTGTCGGCATAGTCGGTTCGACGCTCGCCATGATCATCGGCAGCCTCGCTACGCAGGGTAGTCACCCCGTGCCCGAGCACATCAGGCGCGCGCTCGACGAGACGAAGAAGGTGGGCCCGATTCCCGCAAAGCTGCTCCTCGGCCAGGACACGAAGCTCTCGGCGCAGGCCGAGATCGCAGGGCAGTGACGTGGTCGATCAGACGCAAACCCGCCTGACCCTTCCGCCGCAGTTCACCGCCGCGGACGCGGTGCAGGTCGTTCGCGCGCGAGCCGCGGAGCTCACACCGGTGAGCGAGCGGCTGCGGTGGCACCCGTTCTCGGGCTTCGAGTATCGGCTCGCCCACCCGCTCACCCCTGGCGGCGCGCCCCAGCGCGTGTTCGCGATCGTCGACAGGCTCACCGGGCAGGCCACGCTTACGGACCCTTGGCAGGAGCTGGGTGAGCTCTCGCCGGAGCAGGAGCGCGACTGCGTTGCCGACCCCGGCTGGAACACCACGAGTTTCGCCGAGTCAGGCCGTCGCGCCCACAGGCTCGTCGCGACCGCGGCAATGCGCCGGCATCGCCTCGCGGTGCCCTCGACGATCACCGAGGTGCGGGCGATCGAGTCTCTCTGGAAGCCGAACTGGCTACTTGAAACCCGCCTACAGGGGCGCCGACTGCAGATCCTTGTCGACGCGATCACCGGCGGATACTACGTCGTGGGCACCTAGCGCTGCCCGAACACACAGCTGGGGCCGGTGCTCGAAAGCACCGGCCCCAGCCACTCGCTCAGTAGTTGAGCGCTGTCGCCTTAGGCGAGGCGAGCCTGCAGGTTCTCGTCGATCGACGCGAGGAATTCCTCGGTCGTCTGGTAGCTCTGCTCGGGGCCGACGAGGAGCGCGAGATCCTTCGTCATCTTGCCCGACTCGACGGTCTTGATGACGACGTCTTCAAGCGTGTGCGAGAACTCGATGAGCGCCTCGTTGTTGTCGAGCTTGCCGCGGTGCGCGAGCCCGCGGGTCCAGGCGAAGATCGACGCGATCGGGTTCGTCGAGGTCGGCTTGCCCTGCTGGTGCTGGCGGTAGTGGCGGGTCACGGTGCCGTGAGCTGCCTCTGCCTCAACAACCTTTCCGTCTGGCGTTGCCAGCACAGAGGTCATGAGGCCGAGCGAGCCGAAGCCCTGTGCAACGGTATCCGACTGCACGTCGCCGTCGTAGTTCTTGCATGCCCAGACGTAGCCGCCCTCCCACTTCATGGCCGAAGCGACCATGTCGTCGATGAGGCGGTGCTCGTAGGTGAGCCCTGCAGCTTCGAACTGCTCCTTGAACTCCGTGTCGAAGATCTCCTGGAAGATGTCCTTGAAGCGGCCATCGTACGCCTTGAGGATCGTGTTCTTCGTCGAGAGGTAGACGGGGTAGTTGCGCGAGAGGCCGTAGTTCAGCGAAGCGCGAGCAAAGTCGACGATCGATGCGTCGAGGTTGTACTGCACCTGCGCGATGCCGTCGCCGGGCGACTGGTAGACCTCGAACTTCTGGGGCTCGCCGCCGTCCTTGGGCGCGAACTCGACGGTGAGGGTGCCCTCGCCGGCGAAGCGGAAGTCGGTTGCGCGGTACTGGTCGCCGAATGCGTGGCGGCCAATGATGATCGGCTTGTTCCAGCCCGGCACGAGGCGGGGAATGTTCGAGATGATGATCGGCTCGCGGAAGATCACGCCACCGAGGATGTTGCGGATCGTGCCGTTCGGGCTCTTCCACATCTTCTTCAGGCCGAACTCTTCGACGCGTGCCTCATCAGGGGTGATGGTCGCGCACTTCACGCCAACACCGTGCTTCTGGATCGCGTGCGCAGCGTCGATCGTTACCTGATCGTCGGTGGCGTCGCGGTGCTCCATACCGAGGTCGTAGTACTCGAGCGTCACGTCGAGATACGGGTGGATCAGACGATCCTTAATGAACTGCCAGATGATTCGCGTCATCTCGTCGCCGTCGAGCTCAACGACGGTGCCTTCAACCTTGATCTTCGCCAACGTAACTCCCTGTTTCAACGATCAGATTTCCGCGGCTCAGTCTACCCGATAACCATGAAATTTATCTTGACGTCAAGATACCGGGTGAGCTGACTCTTTCCCGTCAGCGCGCCTGCGCCCTAACCCTCAGTTGAGGGCGGGTCGGTGCTGGGCGGGTCCGGGTCAGTCGAGCCCGGATCCGGGGGGTCGGGCGTCGGGCCGGGGGTTGGGTTGACCGGGGGCGTAGTCGTGCCGCCACCGTTGTTCGGCGGTGCAACTGTTCCTGGGTCGGGGGCGACTTCGCCTCCGGGGAGCGGTTCGGGCGTCATCGGCTCCTCGACCTGCTCGACTGGCTCCGGGATCGCCGCTTCGACAGCTTCCTTCTCCGCAACATACGCAGTGATGAACTTCTGCAGCTTCGGGAGTACGTAGCGCATCTGCACTACGGGCCCACCGGGGATCCGCATGGTGCCCTCTGCCGGCTCGACGCCCTCGGGATACCCGACGACCTTCCCGTCAGCGTCGAGCGCAAAGACCACGGCGCTCGACCGCTTCTGCAGCTCGGTTGCGACGGTGCGCAGCTGAGTGGTTTCTTCGAGCCTGTTCTCCTCGGGGTCGACCCCCAGGAGTTCAGCCTCGGCGTCGAGCTCGTCAAGCTCTGTCAGGGCCGCGGTCGCAACACGGTTCGCTTCGGCAGTGGTGAGCGCCGCAACTGCCGCGATCGCTTCTGCTAGGTCTGTGTTTTCGTCGGACAGGCGTGCAGTCGCTTCGGCACGCTCCGCGGCGAGTTCGGTATTCGCTGCGTGTAGTCGCTTCGTCTGCTGCACGCGCTCGAGGGTCACCGTACCCTTGGTGTCCACGGTCTCGACGCCCTCCGCCGAGATATCGGCGTAGAACGCCAGGAGCTCCGGCTCGACGTCGAACCAGGTCTGCGGATCGGGCTCCTCCGCTTCTCGCGCGGCGAGCGCCTTCTTGGCGGCGTCGGCGTGGCCCTTGGGAACCGAGCCAACAGTCAGCGCCTCGGACAGCGCTGCGGTCGCGGTGCCGAGTTGCTTCTTGAATTCCGGGCTCAGCGGCCCGTCGTCGCCCTTCACAAGCGCGGTGAGCTTGGCGGGAAGCCCGTGCGCCTCAGTTGAGCGGAGCTCGAGCAGCAGTTCCTCGGAGTCTGCCTGCATCGAGAGCATCGCCGCGTTCTCGGCGACTGCGTTGACCTCGGCGGCAAGCTCGTGGAAGTTCGCGGCTTCGCGCGCATAGAGCACCTGCGGCGCCGCGATTCCACCGGTTGTGAGGAGTACCGCTACCACCGCGAGAGACGTGGTGAGCGCCTTCGAGGTCATGCGTCGACGACGGGCAACGACCTGCGGCGACTCCTGAGCCGCTGCCTGCGCACCTTCGCCGGCATGCCGCCGTGCCTTCCGCCGTGATACCAGTTGACGACCCCTTCAAGATGTCCAAACCCGCTCGAACGGCTTGGTCTAATCGATACGGAGAGTAATTTTACACCATCGTGTGACTTTATATAGACTACGAGTCATCTATTACCAAACGATGGCGGCAACGCAGAGTTTCATCGCGCCGCCCAGCAGCTAGAGGACGTCTTTGAGTGGGTTCGCACGCGCCGTCCCGGGCGAGAACGAGCGGGCCATCATGGGAAGTCCGCTACTCTCGTAAGCTCGTTTGGACTGACGTCGCCGTCATCACACTGGCCATCGCTGCCGGCGTCTCGTTCGGAGCGGCCTTCTACCACCGTGACCCAGAGGGCTCGCCCTTTACCGAGGACAACCACGTCCTTGCCGCCCTCACCATCGCGGCAATCTATTGGGTCGCATGGCTCCTCGCGCTCGGCATCTACGACTCCCGCCGCCCGGCCGTCTTCGGCACGGGCCCTGAGGAGTACAACCGGGTGCTCGCAGCCTCGCTCACCGCATACGGTCTCCTCACTCTGGTGCTCTACCTCGTCGACTTTCCGCCGCAGCGGAGCTTCCTCATCATGTCCGGTGGGGTCGGGCTAACCCTGCTCCTGCTCGGGCGATGGGGATGGCGCAAGCGCTTGCATCAGCAGCGGCGACGCAAGCTCAATGCGTACCGCACGCTCCTCATCGGGGAGCGCCGCAAGTCGAGCGACGTCGCCAGGCTGCTGCGTTCGAACACACTCGCTGGCTTCGACATCGTCGGAGTCGTCACGACCGACCCGGACGAAGCCGACATTCTGCCCGGGGTCCCGGTCGTCACCACGTATGACAACCTGCTGGGCACCGTCGAGCGCTTCGATATCGACACCCTCATTGTGACGAGCGCCGATGCGCTCACGCCCCGGCGCCTCAGGAAGCTGGGCTGGGAACTCGAGCCGATGGGTGTCAACCTCATCGTCGCAACGGCACTCACCGACGTCGCGGGCCCGCGGATCCACACCCGGCCAGTCGCCGGGCTCCCGCTCATCCACGTCGAGTCGCCGCAGTTCCAGGGGTGGCGCTATCTTGCGAAGCGTGCGCTCGACATCGTCGGCTCAATCGTGGGGATCATCCTCACCAGCCCGATCCTCATTCTCATCCCGATCCTCATCAGGATCGACAGCCCAGGGCCCGTCTTCTTCTCCCAGAAGCGGCTCGGCCTGCGCGGCCGTCAGTTCACCATGTACAAGTACCGTTCGATGCACGTAGACGCCGAAGAAGCCCGCGCCGAGCTCCTCGAACAAAACGAGGGCAACGGGCTGCTCTTCAAGATGCGAGAGGATCCGCGCGTCACGCCGTTTGGCCGCTTCATTCGCCGCCACAGCCTCGACGAGATCCCGCAGCTCTTCAACGTACTCAAGGGCGATATGTCGCTCGTCGGGCCGAGGCCCCCGCTCCCCCAGGAGGCCGAGGGCTACGAGCAGTGGATGCACCGGCGCATGTTCGTACGGCCAGGCATCAGCGGGCTCTGGCAGGTGAGCGGGCGAAGCGACCTCGACTGGGACGAGAGCGTCAGGCTTGACCTGTACTACGTCGAGAACTGGTCCATGATGGGCGATCTACTCATACTCTGGCGCACGGTTCGCGCCGTCGTGCGCGGGGACGGAGCCTACTGATGGCCACACTCGCCACCCCATTTACAGGCTTCGGCTGCGACGAGCCGCGGTTGTTGCTCGCCGCGTCGACGGGCGGCCACCTCACCCAGCTCTCCAACTTCGCGCGCGCGGCGGGCGTCGCTGACCGGGCGACCTGGGTCACGTTCGATTCACCGCAGAGCCGCAGCCTACTGCGCGGCCAACAGGTGACGTGGGTCGACTACATCGCACCGCGCGACTTCGCCGGCACGCTGCGCGCCCGCGCCACCCTCGCACGCGAACTCGACGGAACCGCATTCGACGGCGTCGTGTCTACTGGCGCAGCGCTCGCTGTGTCAGCGTTCCTTTGGGGCCGCTCGCAGGGCATCCCCCGCCGCTACGTCGAGAGCGTCTCCCGCACCGACGGCCCATCGCTCACGGGCAA
>JAGNOB010000430.1 GCA_017990305.1 Leucobacter sp. | reverse complement strand
TTCATGGGGATGGGTGAGCCGCTCGCGAACTACAAACGCGTGATGAATGCCGTTCGGCGCATGGTCGCACCGTCGCCCGAGGGGCTTGGCATGAGCGCACGCGGTATTACGGTGTCGACTGTCGGGCTCGCGCCCGCGATCCGCAAGCTTGCCGACGAGGACATCCCTGTCACATTCGCGCTTTCACTGCATGCGCCTGACGACCAGCTTCGCGATGAGCTCATCCCGGTGAACAGTCGTTGGAAGGTCGACGAAGTGCTCGACGCTGCATATGCGTACTACGAGAAAACTGGCCGTCGTGTCTCCATCGAATACGCGCTCATCAAGGACATGAACGATCACGGTTGGCGCGCCGACCTCCTCGCCGACCGCTTGAATCAGCGTGGCCGTGGGTGGGTGCATGTGAACCCGATCCCGCTGAACCCGACCCCGGGCTCGATCTGGACCTCCTCGACGAAGGAAGTCACTCGTGAATTTGTGGATCGGCTCAACGCTGCCGGCGTTGTCACGACGCTCCGTGATACCCGCGGTAAGGAGATTGACGGGGCCTGCGGGCAGCTTGTTGCAACAGAGCAGGATCGCGCCGACGCTGAGGCCTTCGCTAGCGCGTAGAGCTTCCATGCGTCGGGCTCAAGCGGCGCGTAGTGTTGCCCCGACGGTGCCTAAAACTTTTCGAAAGATTGTGTTTTAGGCAACGTTTGACGCCGTGAATGTCAGTGGTGCGTGTTTGACTTCTGTCATGAATCAAACACTCAAGATCCGAGACGAGGCCATCGCCGGTCTCGAGGTCGCGACGCGCGACATGCGGGTTACAGAGGCGAAGCGGCTTGGGTTTCTGGCCCGCGGCTATCGTGCGCTCCCTCCGGGCGAGATGGAGAAGCGAGCGTACATCGCCGAGGCCGCGCTCGCGTTTGGTCTCTCCGCGCAACGGGTAGAGACCCTACTCGGGCTCGCACTGACACTCGCTGACGAGTACGTCGAGACGGGCCACCTCATGCGGTCGGGGCAGATTGGTCTGCGGCATGCAGAGATCATCACGGACGCCGGCAGGGTGATCACGAACATTACTGCGACCGGCGTCGATGAGGCGGCAGTGCGGCTTGCTCAGGATAAGGCCGCGATTGCAGAGACTAGGCGGCAGGCGTATGAGCATGCGGTGCTCGCGTGCGCGCTCGAGCTCACGCCGAACCGGCTCCTGCCGACTGCAAAGCGACTCGCAGAACAGTGGGCGGTTGAGCCAATCGAAGAGCGCCACCGCAGAGCGACGCGTGGGCGCAGGGTGACGATTGTGGCGCTCGATGACGGGATGGCAGAGCTGCGCGCCTATATGCCGGCGGTCCAGGCATTTGGCGTCTACGACCACCTCACGCGCATCGGGAAGGCAGTGAAGCGAAAAACAGTTGCTGTTCCTTCGCCGCAGCAGGCCCCGCAGCCGGGCGATAGTGCTGAAGGAATAGACCATCGCAAACTCGACGAGATTCGCGCCGATGCGTTCTATCAGCTTCTCTCTCGCGATCCGTTCGATGCAGCGGACGCCGCTGCGAAGGCTGCCGGTGCAGAACTGCAGGGGCGTGTCCAGCTCGTCGTCACCGCTGAAGGTCTCGACGCGTTGCTGGCCCGCCACGGCGGGACGGTGGTGAGGGATACCGGCCTTCCGGCAGACGGCGTGGGGTGCGAGCTTCAGGGATACGGTCCGATCGATATCGGATCGGTGCGGCCCGCGGTGGCTTCCCTGCGGCAGTGGAACCTGATTACGGTCTGCCCGCACACGGGCACCGTCATACGAACAGACACGTACCGCCCATCAAAGTCGCAGGAGCGCTTTCTCGTCGCCCGCGACGGGCACTGTCGCTTCCCGGGTTGTGTCGCACCCGTCCATCGGTCGGAGATTGATCATACGGTCGACGCAGCGCTGGGTGGGCCCACGGCTACCGACAACCTGGCGCATCTCTGCCTAAGTCATCACGTACTGAAAGGAAACTCTGACTGGACGCTGAGGCAGCTTGCTGGCGGAGTCATGGAATGGACCTCGCCGACCGAGCGGGTGTACATCGACCGGCCGCCCGACCTGCTCCCAGAGCGCCGAGCGGCGAGACCAGGTCAGCGCAGCCGGGTTGCGTTTGAACCGGTGAGTGAATACGCGAACGCGCACCCCTTCTAAACGCCAGCCATAGACACGCAGCACTTGGCGCCGCCACATTAACGGTCGAGCGCACGCGCCAACAGCTCGACATCCTCGGAAGTGTTCCAGAGATGGAACGCCACTCGCGCGTTACCTGCGCGACCAGACGCGATAATGCCCGCCGCCTGCATGGCGGCAAGCGCAGAGCCGTCAGCGTCCGGCCACGTCACGATTGCCGAGTCGCCGGCGGGCAGTCCGAGAATCTCGCGAGCGGAGTTCGCGAGTCCGACAGCGTGATCGTGCACAGCATCGGGGTCGAGCGAGACGAACAGTGCCAGCGCGGCCTCCGTGCCGGCGACGAGCGGCCACAGCGGCGACAGATCGAAGCGGCCAGCACCCTCGGCGAGCGGCGTGTGCCCTGCGTAGCATGAGCTCCACACGTCGTCTGCGGAGCACCACCCCGCTGCAAGCGGGGTGAGCGCGTCGTCGAGGCCGGAGCGGACGGTGAGGAACGCGGTGCCGCGCGGGGCGCACAACCACTTGTACGCATGGCAG
>JAGNOB010000429.1 GCA_017990305.1 Leucobacter sp. | reverse complement strand
AGTCCGAGAGCCCTGAGGAAGCTGAGATCGCGGTCACTGGGTTGCTCATCCGCGCGCTCTGGCTCAGCCAGGACACTGACGACTCGGGTTGGCTCTACAGTTCGGCCGTGAAACAGCAGATGCGGCGGATGGACCCGTCGTTTAACGAGAAGGCTCTCGGCTTCCGATCCTTCTCCGACTTCCTGAAGTCACGCTCGGACGTCGTCGAGCTCGAGGAGAGTGGGCACGAGCGGCTCGTGCGGCTCGCCGACCAGTCTGGCTAAGCGCCTCCGGCCTGTCTGGCTAAGGCGCCGACACAACACAGCGGCCCGGGGCAATTGCCCCGGGCCGCTGTGTCATGTGTTGCTAGTCGCGGAAGATCGCGATGATGCGGAGGATCTCGAGGTACAGCCACACGAGCGTGACGGTCAGACCGAACGCTGCGGTCCAGCCCCACTTCTCGGGAACTCGGTTCTGCACACCGTTCTGCACGAGCTCGAAGTCCATAACCAGCGAGTACGCTGCGAGGAGAACGGCGAGTCCGCCGATGATGAGGCCGAGCGTGCCGCCGCGAAGGCCCCACGGGTCAGTGTTCAGGCCAGTGATCATCACGACGAAGTTGATGAGTGAGAACACGAGGTAGCCGGTCATCGCGATGAGTACGATCTTCGTGAGACGGGGACTGGTGCGCACCTTGCCGCTGCGGAACAGCAGCAGCGTGACACCGAACACGGCGAGGGTGCCGATGACTGCCTGCGACACGATCCCTGGCCACTGGCCTTCGAAGACGCCGGAGATGCCGCCGAGGAAGATGCCCTGTGCCGCCGCATAGGCGACGATGAGCGGGACGCTCGGCTCTTTCTTGAAGGAGTTCACCAGGCCGAGCGCGAGACCGGCGATGGCGCCGACGAGTGCGAGCCCTGGCATGAACCAACCGACAGCGCCGAATGCGAGCACGACGAGGAAGAGCATGACGGTCTTCGAGATCGTGTTCTCGTAGGTCATCGGACGGTCAGACGGAGTGATGACGGGCGGCTGACCCGCATCAATGCTGGTCTCGTGTGGGGCGTCAACACCGGGACGACTGGTCGTCGCAGCCGGCTGATCATAGATACGGTGCAGTTCCTCCGCAGTGAGGGTCTTGCCGTTCAATGCGGGGTTGTTGCTGAGGGCAGGATTGCTCATGCGCAAGGGCCTTTCAAAGCGAAATCGGGCAATAGTTCCAGTGTATAGATCGAGGGAGATTGCAGGCTGTGACTGTGCAGGGTGTTCGCTCACGGCGGCGTGCGACGAGGCTCTAGGCTGATACACATGTCTGAGATTGCGGCCCACCCCCTGGTTATTGGGCACCGGGGTGCCCCAGGGTATCGCCCAGAGCACACTGAGTCGGCCTACCGGCTGGCATTCGACCTTGGAGCAGACGCGGTTGAACCCGATGTCGTCGTCACGAGCGACGGGGTGCTCGTTGTCCGTCACGAGAACGAAATCTCCGGTACAACCGATGTCGCGGCACGCAAAGAGTTCGCTGCTCGCCGCACTACGAAGGTGATCGACGGGAAACGACTCACAGGCTGGTTTACTGAGGATTTCACCTGGGACGAACTTGCGACGCTGCGTTGCGTTGAGCGATTGAAGCGGGTCCGTGCAGACAATCGCGCATATGACAGGCAGGAACCCATGTTGCGGCTGCGCGACGTTCTCCGCATTGTCGACGAAGAGAGTGCAAGGAACGGGCGTGACCTCTGCGTTGTTCTGGAGGTCAAACACGCCGAGTATTTCCGGTCAATCGGCGTGGACATTGCGGCGCTCATCCAAGACGAGCTTGGTCGAACGGGTTGGGCGGATCGTCCGGACAGGCTCATCATTGAGTGCTTCGAATTGGGCGTGCTGACGAGACTGCGCCAGGCGGGTGTGCGCGGGAGCTACGTGTTTCTTGCCGAGCGGTTGGGTGCGCCAGCTGACGAGATTGCGCGCGCCGAATCTGGCGGAGCGCCCGCGAAGAGCTTCGAATGGTACCGAAGCGACGAGGGACTCGACTACCTGAGGACCCGGGTCGACGGTTTCAGCGTCGACAAGGGGAGCTTGCTGCGTACCAACGCGCTCGGTCTGGCCGTGGGCCACACCGATCTCGCTGAGCGTGCGCACGAGCGAGGGCTACGGGTATTTACCTGGACGCTCAGACCAGAGAACCGGTACCTCAATCTGCGCTTCCACTCGTCGCTGAGCGGAACTGAGTGGGGTGACTGGCAGTCTGAGTTCGCGATTGTGCTTGCGTCTGGCGTCGACGGTATCTTCGTCGATCATCCGGACCTCGGCGTCGCGGCCCGCGAAGCGGCTCAGGGCGTCGGCGGAGGTGGCTCAGCTGCCCGTTGACATGCTCGCCCTACCGGCGGCTATCTCCGTGGGCAGCGTCGACTGAAGTGGTGCATTCGCCAATCAGGTTCACTGGCATGAGTTCGGTGATCTCCTGAGTGGTGAACCCGCGGTCAAGCAGATATCCGAGTTTTGCGATGGCCGCTTCCACGGTGAGGTCGGCGCCCGATGTGACACCGGCGGCGGCGAGCTGCCGGCCTACTGCGTATCGATCGGTGTCAACGCTGCCGAGTGCGCACTGGGTGATAGCCACGAGGGGAAGCTGCTGGCTGATTGTGAGCAGCGCGTCGCGCATTCCCGGTTTCGACATCGGCGCGTTGCCTGAGCCGTAG
>JAGNOB010000428.1 GCA_017990305.1 Leucobacter sp. | reverse complement strand
GAAGTTCGCGGAGAAGCTGACCTCGCTTACTCTTGCCGGAACCGCAGCTGCCGAATCGCGTGGATACATTGAAAAAGCACACGCTCCGGGCGGGCGGGCTGCTGGGTACACGACGCTCGCAATCAGTGTCGCGCTTATCGTATTCGGGGTCCTCGGGCTGGTGTTCCGGGGTTCCCCGCTCCCACTGTTGTTCCTGTTTGGTGGTGTCGTCCTCGGTGTGAGTGCGTTCTACGGGCTCGCCAAGCACTCGGTACACACGCAGTCCGGTGCAGAGGCTCGTGAGTACCTGGAGGGAGTTCGTCTCTTCATTTCAGTGGCGGAAGAAGACCGGATCAACATGCTCCAATCGTTCTCGGGCGCCGAGCGGCGTGAGAGCGACGGAGTCGCTGTGATCCATCTCTACGAGCGCCTCCTGCCCTATGCCATGCTCTTCAACCTCGAGAAGGAGTGGGCCAAGGTGCTTGAGGTTCGCTATAGCGCCGAACCTGCGTACGTTCCCTACTGGTATCCGGGCATCGCGCTGCATGGCTTCGGGAACCTGTCGACATCGCTCGCACGCTACACGGACTCGGTTTCAAACGCGGTGAGCTACACGTCGTCGAGTGCCGGTGGCTCGACAGGCGGCGGCTTCGCGGGCGGCGGTGGTGGCGGTGGCTTCAGTGGGGGTCGCTAGCTCCCGCCCACTGGTGGCTCCTAGTGTCGGCGCGGGACGTAGCGTGCGTCGCCGAGTCCGATGATGAAGTAACCGATAATCGGGAACATCCAGAGCAGGAAGATGGAGAACACCGCCCCCTTGCCAAAGTTCGTTCCGAGGCGCAGTGCGACAAAGATAGCGAAGATGAAGCCCACGATCGGGATGATGTAGAGCAGCGACATCCACGCTGAGTACCCTGCGATCTTCACGATGAGGATCACGTTCACGATCGGGATGAGTGCGAGAATGCCCGCGTATCCCGCCTTCGTGAACATGCGCCAAGCCGCAATCACGAAGACGACGTAAAAGGCAATCATGATGACAGAGCCGGTGCCGGACAGCACCGCTGCCATAGCGTCGTCAATAGGTGTGTTTACTGCGTTCATAGAAGAATTCTATGGTGCACACGGGCGTCGTTCACCCGCGAGTCACCGAAGCGACGCGAGAACGTTGCCTTGAACTGATGTGATGAGGCTGGCCTTGTCCCGATTGAAGTCCAAAGGAACCTCCGTGCCTCAGCGTCACATTCTCGCCGGCTGCACCGCCGCACTCATCACAGCATCAGTCCTCGCGCTGCCATCGACCGCAACCGCCGCGCCCCTCACGCCGGCCGCGGACAAGCTCACCGGCCCCCGCATCTCCGAGGTCGAGTCCTCAGAGGGAACTCCAGGAGACTGGGTCGAGTTCTTCAATCCAGCGCCCACCGCGGTGGATCTCTCCGGGTACACGTTCAGGGACAGTGACGACTCGCACAGCTACCTGCTTCCCGAGGGCAGCATCATCGCGCCGGGCGGCTACCTCGTCCTCGATGAGCTCCAGAAGGGCAGCTCAGCTGTCGGCTTTGACTTCGGGCTCGGCAAGGCTGATTCGGCTCGGCTCTTCGACACCTCGGGTGCGCTCGTTGACAGCTACAGCTGGACCGCGCACGCGCCCGTCACCTACGGAACCACCGAGGCAGGCGAGTGGGAGGCAACCAGCGAGCCAACACGCGGCGCCGCAAACATCTTTGCAACGCCCGCCCCTGGCAGCGTCTTCCTCAGCGAGGTTGACTCACAGCCGGCAGACTGGGTAGAGCTCGTCAACACCGGCAGCACAGCGCTCGAGCTTGCGGGATACGAGCTGCGTGACAACTCCGACGATCACAGCTGGAAGTTTCCGGCGGGAATCAGCATCGCCCCCGGCGAATACCTCGTCGTCGCGGCCGACACTCAGGGCATGATCGGGCAGTCCCCCGGCGCGTTCGGCGACGCGATCGGGATTGGCAGCGCCGATCGAGTCCGGCTCTTTGCGCCGGACGCATCGCTGATCGATGACACGCTCGCGTGGGAGGGCCACGCGATGATCAACGGCGACGCAGCGCTCGCAACGCTCGCCCGCTGTGTCGCAGGCGAAGGCAGCTTCGTACTCGCGCATCCGACACCGGGCGAGCCGAACCGGTGCGCAACGAACACCGACCCTGGGCCGGGCCCCGAGACCCCAGCGGACACGCTTGCCTGGCCGGGATCGGCAACAACCCGCGTCATCGATTCGACGCCCATGTTCCGCGAGGACTCTTCTGGCCTCGATACCCAGCTCACGCCCTCCGGCGTCGCACTCTGGGCAGTCGACAACGGTGAGGGCCGCTTCTGGAAGCTCAATGCGCAGGCAGACGGCACCGCCACCTTCGCCCCGGGCTGGGAACAGGGTAAGCGGGCCCGCTTCCAGCGCGACGCGTCGAACCCCAGCGCGAAGGGCCCGGACACAGAGGGCATCACAGTCGCCGGTGATGGTTTCCTCTACCTCGCTTCCGAACGTGACAACGGCACCAAGGGAGTGAACCAGAACACGGTACTCAAGGTCGATCCGAACGCGCCCGGACCCGATGTCGTTGCGACGCAGGAGTGGGATGTCACCGAGATCCTGCCCGCAGTCAGCGCCAACCTCGGCATCGAGGCCGTCGAGTGGGTGGCGGATGCCGACCTCGAAGGCAAGCTCTTCGACGCGAACACCG
>JAGNOB010000051.1 GCA_017990305.1 Leucobacter sp. | reverse complement strand
GACAAGGAGCAGTGCTGCCCCGCCACGTGCCAACGCGTTTCGCCGAACGGCACCGCGTCCCGTCGGCCCTGTCGACGCGGCAGCGCGGGCGAGGCGACCCCGCCGAAGCGCTGCTCGACGATCCCGGCCAGCGGCCCAGCCCATCCACACCGCCACAATCCCGAAGCCTGCTGCCCACAGCGCCAGCTCGCGCGGGGCGATGAGCGTCACCGGCCCAAGGGCATGTGGCTCGCTCACCGCCGAGGAACCGAACACTGTGCCGAACACGATCGGTGCGAGCAGCGGAAGCGACGCGACAACTGCGGCGCGTGATCCGCGTAGCGCCAGCGCCGTCGCGGTTGCCACAACAGTGAACATGAGCACAGCGAAGGGCACGAGTACTGTTTGGTAGGTGCCGACGGGCAGCGTGAGGGTGAGGAGCTGCTTCCAGCCGAGGGCAATCGCCGCAATACCGTCGCCATAGCCCCGCAGGGCCTCGACGAGACCCGACTCCGCGATCCCGTCGAGCTTCTGCGGCACCGAGGCAGGCACGACGAACACGAGCAGCACGACTGCGAGGGCGACGAACGTAAGCGCACCCCACCGCCACCGCGCCCCCGCCCACACGACCGCATAGGCGCTGATAGCGGCAACGCCAGCCACGATCCACAGCCCCGGCGTCTCGTAGATGGGCCGGGCCGCACTCACTCCAAGTAGTATCGCGCACACGGCGAGCACAGCAGCGCCGGCTGAGCGGCGCCCGAATCCGGCGGTCTGGCGTGCCCGACGACGACTCACAGCAGCCCTCCACGCATCTGCAGCTGGGGCAGGTCTCCGACGGCACCAGCGGTGAAATACGCGGATCCGTCAGCGAGGCGGGCTGCGGGTTCGGCGAAGAGTTCGCAGCGCACAACCGCGACCGCGATATCAGTTGGGAAGGTCGCGACAGCGCGGCGCAGCCGCGTGAGCTCCGGCCCCGAGCCGGTCACGATGGTGACAACGGAGAGCGGCCTGCGCGACTCGGCGAGGCTCCTCGCCAGCCATTCGATGGGCGGCGGCTCTTCGACGGCGTTGAGCTCCGCCCACGCGTCGAGGAGGTGCTGCACGGTTCGCGACGGCAGCTCTGCGAGACCATCCGAGGTCGCTCTCGTTCGCCCTGGCAGCCAGCCAGCTGCCGTGGCGATGTAGCGTTCACGCCCCTCCCTGACCGCCTGCAGAGCAACCGAGGCAGCAATGCTCACCCCGAGCTCGAACTCCGCTTCGCTCGCGTACGAACCGAAATCGGAGTCAAACAGTACGGCGGCTCGCGCGGTCTGCGATTCCTCGTACTGGCGCACCATGAGCGTCCCGCTCTTTGCCGTCGATTTCCAGTGGACGTGGCGGAGGGCGTCTCCGGGGAGGTACTCGCGCACGGCATGAAATGACAAATCTGAGTCGGTGATCCGGGTGCTCGGAGCCCCTTCGAGGTCGCGCACCATCCCTGCTGAGCCGGGAGGTAGTGCGACGGTCTGGGGGTGCACCCGCACGAGGTGGGTGTCGCGCCAGGTCACCTCACGGCGGAGCAGACCAAGCGGATCTCGACGCGCCAGCGTCAGCGGCCCGACCTCGATAACGCCACGCTTGGCTGCGTCGACCGCGACAGACAGCTCGGCGGTTCCACGGCCGGGGATGAACGGGACGGCAACCTCGCGCAGCGCGTCGCCGACGGGCAGCTCTGCAGTCGCAGGCAGGGCAGGACGCCTGCTCGAATTCTCAATGTGCACGTGCACATCGACGGCAGACCCAGCGACAACGCGGAGCCGATCGACGGATATCCGCACGAGGTAGGCGCGGTTCCCGAGGAGAAACGGGAGCGCAATCACCAGCAGCAGCCCGAAGAGGAGGGCGACGAACCAGGCCTCGACCCAGCCGTAGCTCATGCCAAGCGCTGCACCGAGCACTGTCGCGGCTAGCGCCAGCCAGCCCGCTGGCGTGACGGTCTGTGTTGCGCGACTCGCAGTGCTTCGAACCCGGTTCCGGGTCCGTCGCCACCACCGGCGTGCGCGGGAGCGACGTGATGCGTGCCCGGCAGGCCCCGCTGTCTGACCGCGCGTGGTGTGCTCCCCGAACCGGGTGGTGCCGTGCGTCTGCGTTCGGCTCCACCCGCCCCGGTCAGGGGCTCGGGAGGTGTCGTTGTTCACGCCGCGCCGTTCTCCTGGGGCAACGGAATGTCGAGCAGGATCCGCCCGATGATGTCTTCGGGCGTGACACCGTCGAACTCGGCTTCGGGTTCGAGCACCAGACGGTGGGCCAGTGTCACGAGGGCGAGATCGCGCACATCGTCCGGGGTCACGAAGTGCCTCCCGTGCGCGGTCGCCCAAGCCGAGGCCATCCGCACGAGAGCGACGGCGCCACGCACGCTCGCTCCAAGCCGCACCTCGCTCGCCCTGCGCGTCGCCTCGACGATGCGCACCGCATAGTCGGCAACGACAGTGCCGACGTGCGGACGCCGCGCGAACTGCTGCGCCTGCGTGACCATCTCCGTCGTCACAACCGGGCGAATCTGTTCGCGGTCTGCGCGGGCCCCCTGCAAGATGCGCAGCATCGCCGCGTCATCGGGGTAGCCGATGGCCGTCTTTATGGTGAAGCGGTCGAGCTGCGCCTCTGGCAGCCGGTACGTACCCGCCTGCTCGATGGGGTTTTGCGTGGCGATCACGATGAACGGCGTGCCGACCTCGTGCGTCTTCCCATCAACGGTGACCTGCCCCTCTTCCATCACCTCGAGCAGCGCTGACTGGGTTTTCGGGCTCGCACGGTTGATCTCGTCAGCGAGCACAACGTTCGCGAAGATCGGACCGGCGTGGAACTCGAATGAGCTTGTGCGCTGATCAAACACGGAGACCCCGGTCACGTCACCAGGCAGCAGGTCGGGCGTGAACTGGATGCGGGAACTCGTGCCCTGGATCACCTGACCGAGCGCTCGCGCGAGCGCCGTCTTCCCTGTGCCAGGCACGTCTTCGAGCAGCACGTGGCCGTCGGCGAGCACGCTCGCGAGCACGAGCTCGACGACCCGCCGCTTTCCGTGAACGACCTGTTCGATTGCGTCCGCGCACGCATCAAATACCTGCGCCACCCACAGCGCCTGCTCAGGGGTGATCGTGTCGGAGGCGGTGGACTGCGGGGCTGCGGTGTCTGGGCTCATTGCTTCCTTCGAGGTCATGCGTGCGGGTGGAGATGGTGGATCGCGCCTACGGCGCTCCCGCGCTAGGGCGATGCACAGACCGCTCCTGTGAACGTTACCGGGTTCCAGCTCGTGTTCGGCCACGCAAGCTGCAGATCCTGTCCGTCCACCGCGAAGCTCGGGGCGCCGGGCCCGGTACCCTCGATCTGGAAAAGCCCTGCAAGATCCCCTGTCGCAGGAACACACTCGCCGACCTGAGTGATTCGCACGCCGGTCGGGCCGCTGTCGCGTGGGCCGACCGCGACGTCCGCAGAGCATCGACCGGCGCTCGGGTCGCCCACGCACTGTTTCACAGTGAGTCCGCCGCCGATGGGTGCCGTCGACAGCGCATCAACATCGCCGTTGCTGAAGTACAGTCGCGCGGATGCGTGCGTGCCGGAGACCTCGGGCTGCGCAGCGATGCGCGTGTACTCTCTGACACGACCGTTCGCTGAAGCGTCGGGCGCGACAAGATAGCCCTGCCCCACGCTCGGTGCTTCCGGTGCCCCGCCAACCCAAACGCTGCCTAGCTGCACCGTGGTCGAACCGAACTCGCTCTTTGCACACATCACGCCGCTGTACTGCGCGAATCGGGTCAGGCCGCCAAACTCCGGTGAGGCCTGAGTGCACCGGGCACGGCCTGCACCGTCTCGGACCAACCCGAAGCTGTATTCGACAGCAGAGGCATAGTTCGGCTCCCATCCATCGAACTGCACGGTCGCGGACCCGGCGCCGGCGCTGTCGGGCACGATGCTCGCCGAGCCTGGCCGTGGCGCCGCGCCCACGACGGCTGAGGCGGTGCCGGCCGCCCCTTGGCTGCCGCCGGCGTACCCTGGAGGCATTTCCGGGTCTTCCGGGATCACCGAGAAGTTGCGTTTTCCTGGCTCGACCGTGTGCACGCTCTTCCTGCTCACCTCGACGGCCGCCCCGCCGTCGACACGCAGCAGGAACCTGCGCGCCGCGTCAGAGCCCGAGATCCGCAGCTCCACTTTGCCCTGCTCCGTTGAGGTGTTGTTCTTGTCTCGGATCGGGGTCGCTTCAACAGTCGGGGCTGACGGCGGCGCATACGCCCACGTCACCGCGCCGTTCGCCGTCTGGTCCGAGGCGCCAACGCCGTTGATCGCGCGCGCGAAATACGTTTGCTGATTCGCTTTGCCTGGCGACAGCCCGTTCACCGTGCAGGTGGCGGTACTGCCTGACACTGAGCAACTACCCGCTCCCCCGCCGCCGCTCGTCACGAGCTCGACCCCGGTCACGGCGGGATGCGCTGACTGCGGGCTCAGCGCCACCGTGAGGGTGACACCGCTCGCGTTCGCGCCGGTTGCGGTAATGCTCGCAGGTGTGCGCGGCACGCCCTGAGCGTCGAGCTCAATGCTGCCCTCGCCGGTGCGGCCCTGCGCGTCACGCACTGTGTATCCAATGGTGCACTGCCCGCCAGGCCCACGGGTATCGGGCCAGCTCACAGCGACGCCGCGGTCGCCGGCGCGGCGCACGTTCGCAACGGAGCATGATGACGCGTTGACAGTGTCGAGTTTCAGCCCACCGCCGCGCTTCCCGGCGAACGGGTCGTACTCGCCGGCCGCTCCAATAACGTCAGTCGCGCAGCTTGCCCCGACAGTGCAGCGCAGATCTACGGTCGCCCCGCGCGGTGTATCCCGCGGCACCTCCCCGACGCGCAGCACGAGCGGGGCTTGTGACTCGCCAGCCCCGCTTACGGCAACGGTGAGCCGTTGCTGGTTACTCGGCACCGCGTCCGCGCGTGCCTCAACCGAAACCGTTGCACCGGAGGTGTTCACCGTGAACTGCGAGGTCGATCCTGTGACTGTGAAACGGAGCTTCGACAGATCCCCCGTCCGGTTGCCCTCCCACCGAACCATGTCAGCGAGATCAATCGATTCACTCGTCCCCGGGGCCACCGTGCGCGTGAGTGATTCGAGCCCCACGACGGGTTGCCGTGGTACGACGGTGACTGGGACGGGCAGAGAGGTCCACGTGCTTTGGCCCGCAAGCCGCACGTCGATTACGCAGACGTCGGACCAGGGAGCTTCTGCACCCGCCGTGTAGCGGATCGTCCCCGCCGACGTCGCCTCGCACGTCGCGCCCGTCCGCCCAACTGCGAACCTGCCCTGGCGGAGCTCCACCCTGTCACCCGCCCCAGTGTCAACGAGGGAAGTGACATCGGCGTCGACCGACTTGTTCTCGTTGACCGTGAGCGGCTCGAGCCCTGGCCGGAGAGTGAGCCGGAGCTCGTCGAGCGGTGGCACGATGAGGAACCCGTAACTCGATACCTCCGTACCCGCGGCATCGGCGCCGCTGAGCTTGAACGTGACGAGGTCTCCCTCGGGCTTGTAGCTCCCGAGGATCTTGCTGCCCTTCGCCTGGTAGCCCGCCTTCGACCCCTCCCAGATTGTGAGTTTGAGGGCGGAGATGTCCCCTCCTGCCCATCTCACCTTGTCGGTGACAACGTCAACGCCGTTGCGGGCGAGGTCAGCCCGATCACGCACGCTCATGACGGTGTCGGTAATCGCGGGAGCCTGAGTGCCAACCCTGTCCGAGGTTTGGACCAGAATCAGGCCGTCGGCCGTGCTCGATGAGGCACTTGACTGCACTGTGTACTTATAGGAAACGGTGCCAGGCTCTGACCCCGCCTGCACAGCAAGGCGGCCACGTTTCAATTGCGAAAGATCAATGCGCGCCGCAGCACGGGCATACTCCGGGTGGGTCTTTCCGCCCGGGAG
The DNA here is from genome assembly GCA_017990305.1 of Leucobacter sp. Lineage (GTDB taxonomy): Bacteria > Actinomycetota > Actinomycetes > Actinomycetales > Microbacteriaceae > Leucobacter. Next base: position 2,491 of record JAGNOB010000051.1, on the reverse strand, counting down.
ATTCGGCTCGACGCTCAGGATCTTGAGGGTCCCGCCGGCAGGATCAACATCGTTATCAAGGGGCGAGATAGCAACCGGCTTGGTCGCGCCGAGCACCACACGCACATAGTCGCTCGACACCACGGGCGCACCGGTATCGAGCTGCTCGGCGATGATGACCCGAAGCGTCGCGCTGCCCGCTCCGCCGAAGCCGTCGTGTACGGAATAGTTCACGGAGTGCAGGCCGGGTTCCGCCTCGCCGCTCGCGGTCACGGAAATCGCGTTGCCTGCCGCAGTGATGCTCGCAGCGACATGGGAGTCATCGCCCTGCGTCACTCCGGCAAGACGCACCCGGTCACCGTCTGGGTCGACCCCTGACAGGGGCACACGTACTTCCGCGACAGCCCCAGGCGCGAGGCGAACGGTGAGCTCGCGGGGAACCGGATCGGCGTTCGCTCCCCTCGGGAGCACCCGCACCGTGACAGTGCCGGTATCGCTGGCCTCCGGCGAAGAAGCCCCGTACGTGGTGTAACTCAGCTGGTACGTGCCGGCCTTCTCCGGGGCGAGATAGCGCAGAGTGCTCCCGGAGGCGAAAGCGAGCTCACCCTTCGCGCCCGAACCCGTGATCTCAGGGTGGAGCACCAGGCGCTCGCCAGGCGCGGACACGTCATTGTCGAGCACGCGGACATCTACCACGTCCCCCGCGCGGACGGTCGCTGTGTCAGCAACGGCGACCGCGCCGCCCTGACCAGACTCCGGCACCTGGAAAACGGTCAACCGTCCGGTTGCCTGGGCGCTGCCCTCGGTCACAAGGATGTCGGCGGACCCGATTCGGCCCGCGCCACCATCTTCAGTGCTGCCAGCAACGCGCACCTTTGCGTGGTCGATGACCTCGGCTCTGAGCTGGCCGTCAACGACGGTGGCGCTCGAGACGGCCAGCGCCCGCGACGACGCCCCTGGGATGGCGTTGAGCACCTCGACGGTCGAGTCAGCAGACGGTCGCACGAACGCGCGCAGCGGCGGTAGAGCAAGCGGCGCAGTACTGGGTGTCGCAGTGATACGTGCCACCCCAGTGAGTTCAGCTCCCGTGCCGACATCGGTTACGGCCACAGAAAGCAACGCCTGTCCGGGGCTCGAAGCGGTGATCTCGATGGTGCCTTCGGCGGGACGCGCTGCTGCGCGCACACGGTCGCTGCCGCTCACGACGGTGACGTCAGAAACAGCGAACGAGCCCGAGCCTCCCGACACCCGCGTCAGCACGTCGAGCGCTGTCGTTTCGCCGACGTGAACGGTGCTCGCGACCCCGGTGAAGCGCGCAAGTGCGTTCGGCAGCACCGAGACCTGCAGGTCGCGCGCTTGCTCGGCGCCGCGCGCATCCCGAACCAGCACACGCAGCATGACCTCCGAGGCGCCAGCGTTCGGGTCGAGGTGCTTGACAGCAAGCCTCCCGTCGGCCGTAACCATGGCGCGTGCGGGATCCTCTGGCCTGACCATTTCAACGCCCGCGAGGAACATCGGGTCGCCCTCGGGGTCGACCCAGCCTTCAAGGAGCGGATATACAAGGGTGCCACCGGGAGCAAGCTCTGGCACAGTCCACTCGCGCTGGCAGCCCACGACGGGGCACCACTCCGGCGCGGTGTTCACCTTTTCGTCGGCCACAGTAAGAGTCACCGTCGCTGGCGGTGACTCGAGAGCACCGTCCGTCACCCGATAGCTGAACGTCGCTGAGCCGGTTGCGCCTTCCGCCGGTCGCACCATGAGGGACTGGGCATCAGGCAACAGCTCGATCGTGCCGAACTCTGCCGCGAGTGGAGATTCCCCCAGCGATTCGGGCACTATCGTCAGCACATCGCGTTTGTTTGCGTCGTAGTCGTTGAGCATCACCTGCAGCTGTGACGGTTCACCTCGACGCACACCGAACGTGTCGTCTTGCGCGACAGGCGCGACCTGCTCGGTCACTTCCTCGACAACGACAGTGCCTCGGTCTTCCTTTGGCGGGTCTGAGATTGTCCACTGTGACAGCGGGATCAACCGTCCCTCAGGAACGGTCCACAGCATTCCGCTGCGCGTCTCACCGAGCACGGTGCGCTCACCGTTCGTGAAGAACGTTGGTTCCGGGTCTCCGATGCTTCCCGCTGCCGCGTCGAACGTCAGCGGCGTGAGTGCGCTCGCGGTATCCGTGCCGCTCCGCCAGAGTGTCCCCTCGGTCTGGTCCATCCAGGCGGCAACTCGCAACTGCTCCGCAAAACCTGGTCGCGCGGGGGTGCCCGAGGCCTCAACAATACGTTCGGGGTCTCCCGTAGCCGGTACGCGCCAGAGCCCAGCGGCATCAGCAATCAGGGCCGCCGTTCCGCCGCCGGCACCCGACCCGTCTCCGTCGCCGCTCCACTGCAGCCGCGGCTGGCCAGTAAACTCGACTGTCTGCACGGCACCGCCCTCGCGGAACACGCGCCCCCCGACGGGATCAAGGAGCACCCATTCGCCCGAAACGAGCGCGAGTTCGGGCTGCTCG
>JAGNOB010000427.1 GCA_017990305.1 Leucobacter sp. | reverse complement strand
CGCACCAGCTGCTCGGCCGCAGCCCGGTCGGCGACGGCGGTTACCTCAAAGCCGTCTCCGAGTGCTGCTCCGGCTTCTTCAGCACCCGCAACCACGGCAACGTTCGTGTCGGAGCTGCCGAAGCCGCCCTGGGAGACAAGTCCGCCGATGATAACTCCCGCGAGCACGACGAGCAGCAGGATCGCGTTCGAGATGACGAACGCTTTGCTCTTCAGCCTGGTCATGATCTCGCGCTCGGCGACGATCCATGCGCCCTGGGCGGCGCTGAGCTGCCGGTGTGTCGGGCTGGGGCGAAGCGTGTGGGTCTGTGTTTCGCTCATCGGATGACCTCCGTGAAGATTTGTGCGAGTGAGGGAGTTACTGGGGAGAAGCTGCGCACTACGGTTGCGTCTTGCTGCACGGCGAGCGCGAGCACGGCCTGCGCTGCCTCGTCGCTGTCGGCCTCGAAGCGGGCGAAGCCGCCGTCAAGATGCGTGACCGCAACGCCAGGCTGCTCGCGAACCCAGCCGGCGTCGGCCGCGGCTCCCGCAAGGTCAAGCTCGAACACCCGGCCAGCGTGCTCGGCGCGGAGCCCCTCGCGCGAACCCTGCGCGCGGATCTTGCCGCCGCCGATGACAACGACGTCGTCGCAGAGCCGCTCGACGATATCGAGCTGGTGCGACGAGAACAGTACCGGGGCACCCTTGGCCGCGTAGTCCTGCAGCACCCCGAGGACGACCTCAACGGCCATCGGGTCGAGGCCCGAGAAGGGCTCATCGAGCACGAGCGCGACAGGTTCGTGCACGAGCGCCGCGGCGATCTGCGCGCGCTGCTGGTTGCCGAGCGACAGGCTCTCGAGGGTATCGCCCGCGCGCTCGCCGAGCCCGAGCCGATCGAGCAGCCCTGTCGCGGACGCCTTGGCTGCGGCCGTGGACATGCCGTGCAGGCGCCCCAGGTAGATGAGCTGATCGAGCACCGCCATCTTTGGGTACAGTCCACGCTCCTCCGGCATGTAGCCGAAGCGCGACCGATCCGCCGCGGTGAGCGGCTGACCGTTCAGACTCACCGTGCCGCTATCGGCTGCAAGCACCCCGAGGATAATACGCATCGTCGTGGTTTTGCCAGCGCCGTTCGCGCCCACGAAGCCCGTCATGCGCCCGCTCTCGACGCGGAAGTTCACGTCGTCGAGCACCTGGCGGTCGCCGAAGCTGCGGGAGATTCCTGCAATGTCGATCATGTTGCTCCTTTCGTTACCTCAAGGCTACGAGTCGAGTCGGTCGGCGCACCTCCCCCGCACGACGGAACTGCCTCCGCCACCCGGCCAGTTTCGCTCCGCCCTACGGTGGAAGCGACACGACCGGGCGAGCGCCTACGCTTACAGATATGAGAGAGCCTTTGCCGCCAGCGGCACCCGCCTGGGCGAGGCCCCGGCCCGACACGGACGGCCTCCGGTTCGACGTGTTGCTCGCGGTCGTCCTCGCGGTCAGCGCGACGACGACCTCGCTGCTGTACGCCCGAACCGGCATGTACGGCACGACGCCAGCACTCTGGGTGTGGATCCTCGGCCTCGCGCTCGCCACACTGCCGCTCGCGCTGCGTCGAGTGGCACCAATGCCCGTCATGCTTGTGGTCGCTGTCGGGTTCTTCGTGTGTGGGCAGTTCGGTGTGCCCGAGGTGCTCATTGTGAACATTTGCCTGTTCATCGCCATCTATACGGTGACCGCGTGGGAGCCGCGCCGGACACTCGCGGCGTGGGTGGTGCTCGGCGTCACCTGCGCGATGCTCGTCTGGCTCGTGATTTCGCTCATTCTCGCGTCGTCCTCAGCAGACCTCGACGAGGTGTTCCCCGGCATGCGCTCCGGGATCTTCTCGGCGTACGCGACATTTGCAGTGATCCAGATCATCACGAACCTCCTGTACTTCGGCGGCGCGATCGCCTTCGGGCAGCGCGCCTGGCTCGCTGCCCGCACGCAGGCGAAGCTCGAGGCGCAGGGCAAGGAACTCGAACTCGAGCGCCAAACGAGCGCGGCCCAGGCTGTCGCGCTGGATCGCATCGCCGTCGCCCGCGAACTCCACGACGTCGTCGCACACCATGTGTCGGTCATGGGGATCCAGGCAGCCGCAGCACGGCGCACCCTCGAGCGCGATCCCGCCACCGCGGCGGCTGCCTTGGAGGTCGTCGAGGAGAGCGCGCACACGACCGTCGCAGAGCTGCGCGGGCTCGTGCACACCCTTAGAACCCCTGAGAATGAGGGCAGCTCAAGCACCATCGGCATCGCTCAGATCCCGCTGCTGGTCGCGGAATCGCAGGGGGCTGGCACCCCCACGACGTTTATCGTTGCGGGCGAGGCACGGCCCGTGCCGCTACTCGTCGACGTCGCGCTGTACCGCATCGTCCAGGAGGCGCTCACGAACGTACGCAAACACGCGGGGCGCGGAGCGGAGGCCGTCGTGCGGCTGCGATTCGCGAGCGACGCCATCGAGGTCGAGGTGAGCGACGATGGCATCGCTCGCCGGCTCACCGGGGCCGGCGAACTCGCCTCGGGCGTCACCACGGGCAGGACCGGTCTGGGACTGCGCGGCATGCGTGAGAGGATCGGCGCGGTCGGCGGCAGCGTCTCGGCCGGACGGCGCGAACGCGAAGGATTCATGGTGCGCGCCCGGGTCCCGCTCGCCGAGCGCGCGGAGACCACAGCATGAGCATCC
>JAGNOB010000426.1 GCA_017990305.1 Leucobacter sp. | reverse complement strand
CTCGCGTCAGTCCTCATTGCCCAGGCGTACCGTGCGATCCCGGTAGGCCTCATCACGGTGTGCCTGGGCGGCCTGTACCTCATCTGGCTCCTGATTCGTGAAGCCCGCCGCAACAGTGGCCGCTCCGCGTGAGTTCACTCCCACTAGAAGAAAGCACTGTATGGACGAGCACTCTGTCCCCACGCCCACCGAGGCGCCAGACCGACTTCGCGTTGAGGCCGCTACCATCGGCTACGACCGCCGCGTCATCGCGCGCGATCTCACGACGCGGATCCCGAGCGGATCATTCACGGCCATTATTGGCCCGAACGGTTGCGGGAAGTCCACGCTTCTGCGGGCGTTCGCGCGTGTCCTCTCGCCGAGCGCTGGGCAAGTGTTGCTCGACGGGAAAGCGATTAGCGCGATGCCGGCCAAGGCTGTCGCGCGAGAATTGGGTCTGTTGGCGCAGACGTCGTTCGCGCCGGACGGCATCCGCGTTGCTGACCTCGTTGCGAGGGGTCGCGCGCCTCACCAGACGATGCTGCAGCAGTGGCGTGCGGTTGACCAAGCAGCGGTGGAGGGAGCGCTCGCGGCGACGAACCTCACTGAGCTGTCTGGGAGCCAGGTCGATGAGCTCTCCGGTGGGCAGCGACAGCGCGTCTGGGTGGCGATGCTCCTCGCCCAGCAGACCTCAATCATGCTCCTCGATGAGCCGACAACCTTCTTGGATATTGCGCACCAGTACGAGCTGCTTGAGCTGTTTCGGACACTGCACGACGGCGGCAAGACGCTCGTTGCGGTACTCCACGACCTGAACCAGGCTGCCCGCTACGCGGACCATCTCATTGTGATGCGCGACGGTGCCGTGGTTGCCACGGGCCGGCCAACCGACATCATCACTCCCGAGCTGATCGAACGGGTGTTTGGTCTGCGCTGCCTGGTGTTACCCGATCAGGTGACTGGAACGCCGACGGTCGTCCCGCTGGACCCGCGTGCTGAAGCTGAATCTGCCGGAAGCGTCGCGAAGGTGGAGGGGCTCACGCCGTAGTAGCCGCGGAACGAGCGCGCAAAGCTGTTGGGATGTTGATAGCCAACGCGGTACGTGACCGAGGTGACGGAAGCCCCGGAGCGAAGCAAGCGTGCTGCCAGCTGCATCCGTGCGCGAAGTCGCCATTCGCTGAACGTGAAACCGGTCTCGTTGGTAAATGCGCGTTCGAGGCTGCGACTGCTCGTGTGCACTTCGAACGCCCAATCGGCGGCGCGGCGCTCGTCGCCAGGGTTGAATAGGAGCGCCTCGGCCACGGCCGCAGCGGTCGGGGTGACCGGAAGGGGGAGCTCCTCGGAGTGAGTCGCACCGCGCTCGAGGATTGAGAGCACCTGGCGTTGGATGTTCGCGCTCGGCCGGATAATCGTGCTGCGGCTCTGGTAGAGGGCAAGGAAGAAGCTCTGGTCGCGCTCAACGATTGTGACGACGGTTGGCTCGCGCAGCACTGTTGCCGTGTCGCCAATGGGAAACCAGTATGGGAACACGATGGAGTCGGCTCGCACCTCCAGCGAGTGAGGAGTGCCGACGGGCAGCCAGAGCACCTCGCCTGCACGCACCTCGGTGTCGCGCCCGCTGTGCGTGAAGAGCGTCGAACCGCGCAACTGCCAAAACGCCATGTGCAGGTCATCGTGCCGAATCTCTGGCACAGACACCGCGGGAATCTGGAGTAGAAGATCGACTGTCGGAGCGACCGCGGCACCCGCTCGGGAAGGCATTTCTCGTCCGTTCTGTCGGGGCTAGTGCGGCGGCCGTTGGAGCGCACCGATACGTCAAGCAAGGTTAGCCTAACCTAAGTTGTACTGGGCGCGTTCGGGGCCAGTTCTCGGGCGCACGTTGCTCGGAGACTGGGTCATCCTTGACGGTCTTCGGAGAAGAGCTTAGGATCCGGGGCATGGGGACTTCACAGGATATTCTTGGGAAACGCACTCGTCGCGCCATTGCGGCACTGGGAGTTGCGCTACTGGTAATCGGGGGGATACCCGCCACTGCGGCCCTCGCGGAGGAACCCGCCGCGCCGCCGATTACCGTTCAGGACGCTGGGCCAGAGGCGCCTGTGCCTGGCCCAGAGGCGGCGGATGACGAGCAGGCGCCCACGCCAACGGTGACCATTGAATCACTCAATCCCGAAACGCAGGGAGTGAGTAAGGTCTTCAATTACCTTGTCGAGTTCACCTGCGAGAGCACGCGGCTCGACTGTGAGGAGGTCGAGATCGACGTTCCTTTGATTCAGACCACCCCGCTCGCTGCTGACGCCCAGCCCCTCTCGGAATGGCGTGCATCGCTATCTTCCAGCGATGAAGCGCTTGTTCCCAGCGAGCCCTACTGGGATTCCGGCAAAGAAACCCGCACGATCAAGCTGATCGCTCCGCTCAAACCGGGTGTCGAGGTGAGCGTCCGAATCGACTTGACTCCGTATAGGGGGAGGGTCGCAAACGGCACAGCCTGGGAAATCCAGCCGGTGATTCGCGCCTCGGGCGCCGCAGAAGGCGTGGCCCCCAACCCCGCGAAAAGCAGCGTAACCGCTGTCGGCGCGCTCCAGCACACGACCTCCACCATCGGCGGTGGGTTCCGCGACGAGTTTCGTGCAGGACAAACGTTCGATTTCAACCTGCGAACGAGCGTTGTCGGCGTAGCCCCTGAACGCGACGACGTGCTCTACGC
>JAGNOB010000050.1 GCA_017990305.1 Leucobacter sp. | reverse complement strand
CTGCATCCAGTGCGGCGAGCGGTGGACGCGTGCAGAAACCCTCAGCTGGTTCGACACACTCAACCCCGGCTACGCGGAGCGCAACGCCAACGCAGAAATCGCGCCAGACGGCGACGCGCTCGTGGAGGAAGTGGAGTCCGTTCGTGTGCCGCTCTGCCCCGGCTGCGGCGGCATGCTCCGGCCCGATGTTGTCTACTTCGGCGAGACCGTGCCCGTTCCGGTGTTCCAGGCCGCAGCAGCGCTTGTCGAGCAGTCAACGGCGCTCCTTATCGCCGGGTCATCGCTCGCCGTCAACACGGGCATGCGGCTCGTGCACAAGGCCGAGCGGCAGGGAAACCCGCTCGCGGTCATCAATCGCGGAGCGACCGCCGTTGATCGTCGCCCGACCCTCGCCGTGCGCATTGATGCCGGCACGACCGAGACGCTCACGGCGCTCGCCGCAGCGCTCGGGGCGTAGCGCTCCGCGCTCCGCGCCCCGCCCCTCTGCCACCCTTCTGCCCTGCCTCTGCTACCTCTTGCCACCCCTGCCCCGCCCTGTCGCTCCTGCCCTGCCCCTCTGCCGCCCCTACCCCGCCGAAAGGACATGCTCTCCGCGAGGTCATGTGCCTTTTGCTGCGGAAGACCGGTGACCTTGCTGAAACGATGTCTTCTGAGCAGGGAAGGGAGAGCAGAGCAGAGGAGAGCAGGGAAGGGAGGGGGAGAGCAGAGCAGGGCAGGGGAGGGCAAGGCAGAGCAGGGCAGGGCGGCCCGCCCGACCGAAACAGCGAAGGGCCGAGCCCGCGAAGCGGACCCGACCCCTCAACTAGCCCAGCGAGCTACTCGATGACAACCACGAGGTCGCCAGCCTCGACGCCGCGGGTGCCGTCAAACGCGAGACGCTTCACGACGCCAGCGACGGGGCTGGTGATCGCGGCCTCCATCTTCATGGCCTCGATGGTGCCAATGGCCTGACCAGCAGCGACCGAGTCGCCCTCGGCAACCTTCACGGTAACGGTGCCCGAGAACGGTGCCGCGATCTGGCCTGCCGCGGTGCGGTCTGCCTTCTCTGCGGTGGCGGCCGTGACGGTGATCCGCTCGTCCTTCACGAACACGGGGCGGAGCTGGCCGTTGACGCGCACCATGACGGTGCGGACGCCCTTCTCGTCGGCGGCGCCGATGGCCTCGAGGCCGACGTACAGCCGCACGCCACGGCTGAGGTCGATCGCGTGCTCGGCAGCGGGGTCGAGCCCGTACAGGTAGTCGCCCGTGTCGACGACCGAGAGGTCGCCGAAGCGCTCGCGCGCGTCCTCGAACTGCGCGGTCGGCGCAGGGAAGAGCAGTCGGTTGAGCGTGGTGCGGCGTGACGCGCTGTCGCCGTCAAGCTTCGCCTCGTCCTCGGCAGCGACGGGCGCGACCTCGATCGAGACGTCGCGACCCGAGAGTACCTTCGAGCGGAACGGCTCGGGCCAACCGCCAGGGATCTCGCCGAGCTCGCCAGCGAGGAAGCCTACGACCGAGTCGGGCACATCGAACTTCTCAGGGTTCGCCTCGAAGTCGGCGGGATCGGCATCAACGGCTGCGAGGTGCAGCGCGAGGTCGCCGACGACCTTCGACGATGGGGTCACCTTCGGGATGCGGCCGAGGATTCGGTCAGCCGCCGCGTACATATCCTCGATCTTCTCGAAGTTCTCCGAGAGGCCGAGCGCGATTGCCTGCTGACGCAGGTTCGACAGCTGTCCGCCAGGGATCTCGTGCGTGTACACGCGACCAGTCGGCGCGGTGAGGCCCGACTCGAACGGCTTGTACAGGGTGCGCACAGCGTCCCAGTAGGGCTCGAGCGCGTAGACGGCGTCGGGCTCGATGCCGGTGTCGCGCTCGGTGTGCGCGAGCGATGCGACGAGGCCAGAGAGCGACGGCTGGCTCGTGGTGCCAGACATCGGGGCAGAGGCGGCGTCGACGGCGTCAACACCGGCGGCCGAAGCCGCGAGCAGCGTCGCGAGCTGGCCGCCGGGGGTGTCGTGGGTGTGCAGGTGCACTGGCAGGTCGAAGCGCTCGCGAAGCGCGGTGACGAGCTTCGCGGCCGCAGCTGGGCGGAGCAGGCCTGCCATGTCCTTGATCGCGAGCACGTGCGCGCCCGCCTCGACGATGCTCTCGGCGAGCGAGAGGTAGTAGTCGAGGGTGAACTTGTCTTCGGCTGGCGAGAGCAGGTCACCCGTGTAGCAGAAGGCGACCTCTGCGACGGCGGTTCCGGTCTCGCGCACGGCGTCGATCGCGACGCGCATCTGGTTCACGTCGTTGAGGGCGTCGAAGATGCGGAAGATGTCGACACCGGTCTCGGCTGCCTCGCGCACGAACGCCTGCGCGACCTTCGGCGGGTACGGCGTGTAACCGACGGTGTTCTGGCCGCGGAGCAGCATCTGGATCGGCACGTTCGGCAGCGCATCGCGCATCGCAGCGAGGCGCTCCCACGGATCCTCTCCGAGGAAGCGGAGCGCGACGTCGTACGTGGCCCCGCCCCAGGCCTCGACCGAGAACAGCTCGGGCGTCATGCGCGCGACGTACGGTGCGACGGCGACGAGGTCGCGGGTGCGCACGCGGGTCGCGAGCAGCGACTGGTGTGCGTCGCGGAACGTCGTGTCGGTGACTGCGAGGGCGGTCTGCTCGCGCAGCGCCTTGGCGAAGCCCTCGGGGCCGAGCTCGAGCAGTCGCTGGCGGCCAGCAGCCGGCGCGGGATCGCTGAGGTCGAGCGACGGCAGCTTCACGGCGGGCTCGATTGTCTGCGGGCGCGCGCCGTTCGGCTGGTTCACGGTGACGTTCGCGAGATGCTGCAGGAGGCGGGTTGCGCGGTCCTGCGGCTTGTTCAGCGTGAGCAGCTCGGGGCGCTCCTCGATGAACGCGGTCGACACGTCGCCGGCCTGGAAGTCGGTGTCGTCGAGCACTGCCTGCAGGAACGGGATGTTCGTTGCGACGCCGCGGATGCGGAACTCGGCGAGCGCGCGGCGAGCGCGCACGACGGCGTCCTCGAAGGTGCGGCCGCGGCAGGTGAGTTTCGCGAGCATCGAGTCGAAGTGCGGGCTGATGTAGGCGCCCGGGTTGATCGTGCCGCCGTCGAGGCGCACGCCGCTGCCGCCGGGGGATCGGTACGCGGAGATGCGGCCGAGGTCTGGGCGGAAGTCGTTCGCGGGATCCTCTGTCGTGATCCGGCACTGCAGGGCTGCGCCGTGGATCTTGATCTTGTCCTGCGTCAGGCCGAGCTCAGCGAGCGTCGCGCCAGCGGCGATCCGCATCTGCGACTGCACGAGATCCACATCTGTGATCTCCTCGGTGACGGTGTGCTCAACCTGGATGCGCGGGTTCATCTCGATGAATACGTGCTCGCCGGCGCGCTCGCCCTCGGTGTCGAGGAGGAACTCGACGGTGCCAGCGTTCGCGTAACCGATCGACTTCGCGAAGGCGATTGCGTGGCTCGTCATCGCGTCACGCTGCGCCTGCGAGAGGTTCGGTGCGGGAGCGATCTCGACGACCTTCTGGTGGCGGCGCTGCACCGAGCAGTCGCGCTCGAAGAGGTGTACGGCCTCGCCGGTGCCGTCAGCGAGGACCTGCACCTCGATGTGGCGCGGGCGCAGGACTGCCTGCTCGATGAACATGGTGGCGTCGCCGAAGGCGCTCTCGGCTTCGCGCATCGCGGCTTCGAGGGCCTCACGGAGATCCTCAGCTCGCTCGACGCGGCGCATGCCGCGCCCGCCGCCGCCGGCGACGGCCTTCGCAAACACCGGGTAGCCGATCTCTTCGGCGCCGGCGATGAGCGCCTCAACGTCGGTCGAGGGCGGGGTTGAGCGCAGCACGGGAACGCCTGCGGCGATCGCGTGCTCCTTCGCGGCAACCTTGTTGCCAGCCATCTCAAGGGCGAGCCGGCCCGGGCCGATGAACGTGATCCCGACTGCCTCAGCGGCCGCCGCAAGCTCTGGATTTTCCGACAGGAAGCCATAGCCGGGGTAAATCGCGTCTGCCCCGCACTCCTGCGCTACACGCACGATCTCCTCGATGTCGAGGTACGCGCGGACGGGGCCGCCCTCCTTGCCGATGAGGTAGGCCTCGTCGGCCTTCAGTCGGTGCAGGGAGTTGCGATCCTCGTACGGATACACCGCAACGGTGCGCGCGCCCAGCTCGTTTGCAGCGCGGAACGCACGGATCGCAATTTCTCCGCGGTTCGCAACCAGAATCTTTTCGAACATCGTCTTTGAGTTCCTCCCTTAGGCGGCCGGTCTCCCGGTCAGGCGCGCGCTTCGTGGGCGCGCACCTGGTCAGTTATATGTGGTGAAAAACCGTCTACTCCCCACGCGAAATGCGGGTCATCTCGTCACGCGAGACAACCTTGATGCGCGTGCGCCCGGCTGCTTCACCGAGCGACAGTTCGTGTTCGTCGAGGCGGTGCCAGCCATCGATGGTCGTGTACGGCACCCCTCTTTTCGAGAGTAGCTCAGGAATGATGCTCGCGTCGCCATGTTCGGGCTGCCACCAAGTCTCTGAGTCTTCGATGAGGCGCTCAAGCGTCTCCATGGCGTCCGACTTTGTATGTCCAATGAGGCCGATTGGGCCACGTTTGATCCACCCGGTGGCGTACACGCCCGGAATCTGGGCGCCCTCAAGGTCGAGCACGCGGCCACGATCGTTCGGGATCACGCCCCGATTTTCATCGAACGGAATTTCGTCGAGCGGCGAGCCGAAGTAGCCGACGGCGCGGTAGAGCGACTGCATGGGGATAACTTCGAACTCGCCGGTATCGACGATGCCGCCCTCGCCGTCGGGCGCGGTGCGCTCGATTTTCAAGCCAACAACGCGGCCGTCTTCAACAACGACCTCGACGGGCTTCGACCAGAAATGCAGGTGCAGGCGACGCGACGATGGTTTGGTCTCACCGGCCTCGCGGGCGCGCTGCTCATCGCGCCACTTGTCCATGATGCGGGTCATGACGGTCACCTGCTTGTTCTTCGCGAGGACCTCGTCAGCATACGGGTCAGCGTGCGCGAAGTCGCGCTCGTCGACGACCATATCGACGTCGCGCACCTCGCCGAGCTCGCGCAGCTCGAGCGGAGTGAACTTCACGTATTTCGGGCCGCGGCGGCCGAACAGGTGCAGCTCCTCAATCGGATTTGCCTTGAGGCCCGCGTAAACGTTCTCGGGGATCTCCGTGACGAGCAGGTCGTCGGCGTGCTTGATGAGCATGCGCGAGACGTCGAGGGCGACGTTTCCGTTGCCGATGACGCCAACCGAGGCAGCCTCGAGCGGCCACGTGCGAGACACGTCGGGGTGCCCGTCGAACCAGCTCACGAAGTCCGCAGCACCGTAGGATCCCTCGGCATCGATGCCGGGCACGCCGAGCATCGCGTCGCGGATCGCGCCAGTCGAGAAAATGACAGCGTTGTAGTGCCGTTTGAGGTCGTCGAGCGTGAGATCCTGCCCGTACCGGACGTTGCCGAAGAATCGGATCTCGCCGCTGTCCAACACGTCACGCAGGGCGTTGATGATGCCCTTGATACGCGGGTGATCTGGCGAGACACCGTAGCGCACGAGCCCGTATGGTGCGGGGAGCTGGTCGAAGAGGTCGATCTCGACCTCGAACTCACGCTCCGCTTTCAACAGCAGATCCGCAGCGTAAATACCGGCTGGGCCGGCTCCCACAATCGCCAGGCGCATCTTGCTCATACCCTCGGAACTACCCTTCCCTCGAAACAATGGACTCCGCCATGCGCTCAAGCGCGCGCTTTACCGGCGATTTGGGCAGCACATTCAGTGCTGCGACAGCTTCGTCGGCCCAACGCTGGGCGGCTCGCTCGGTCTCGCGCGTCACCTCGTGGGTGTAGAGCGCGTCGACCTCTGGATCCATGACCGACAGGTCAGCACCGTCAGCGATCGCCTGCACACCCGCGTCGATGCGGGTGAGGAGCGCTTGCGCGTCGGCGTCGCCTGAAGCGGCGCGGTTTCGAAGGAGGAGCAGGGGGAGCGTCGCGACGCCCGCACGCAGGTCAGTTCCCGCGCGCTTGCCCGTCTGCTCCTTTTTGGGGGAAAGATCGATGACATCGTCGATGAGCTGGAACGCGACACCGATACGTTCGCCGTACTCGGTCACCGCCTCCGCGTGCTCAGCGCTGCCGCCGCCGAACATGACGCCCATGCGCGCAGCGGTCGAGATGAGCGCACCGGTCTTGTCGGCAAGCACCTGGATGTAATGAGCGATGTGCTCGTCCTCGGGCTGCGGACCGACGGTTTCGTGCAGCTGGCCGAGGCACAGTCGCTCGAAGGTGCGCGCCTGGAGCAGGATCGCGTCCTCACCCATGCCGGCGACGAGCGACGAAGCGCGCGCGAACAGTAGATCGCCGGCGAGGATCGCGACTGAATTCGACCACACCATGTGTGAGGCAGCGACCCCGCGGCGCAGCGTCGCCTCGTCCATGACGTCATCGTGGTAGAGCGAAGCGAGATGCGTCATCTCGACGGCAACGGCAGCGCGGCGGACGAGCTCGTTCGGACCGTCGCCAAGCTGGCTGGTAAGCACGGTGAGCATCGGGCGGATCCGCTTGCCGCCGGCCTCAGCGAGGTATCGTGCGGGCGCGTCAGCCACGGTCGAGGCGAAGCCGAGCTGCTCGAGGAGGCTTGTTTCGATGAGGTCCAGCTCGCGCTGTAGCTCTTTCGCCTGACGACGATCCCCTGCGCTCTGGAAGAGCCGCATCGGCAGCGCCTGGGTGGTGGTATCAGCCGTGCTCTGGCGGATCACTCGTGGCCTCGCTCGCTCGTCTCGGTCTTCGAAGCGCTCGGCTGTGAAGCCGCTGGCTTCTTGGTTGCCGATTTCGAAGCCCCTGGTTTCTTTGCTGCAGGCTTTTTCGGCGCTGGCTTTTGAGCGGCGGGCGTCTGCTCGCCGTCTGCTGGGGCCTTCGCCTTCGGCTTGGTTGCCGCAGGCTTCTTCGGTGAAGATTTCGCGTCGCTCGACTGGGCCGAGGTCTTCGTCGTCGCGGGCTTCTTCGGTGCTGGTTTCTTCGTCGTGGGCTTCTTGGCTGCGGGCTTCTTCGCTGCAGGCTTCTTAGCGGCTGGTTTTTTCGCTGCGGCGGGCTCTGCGTCGGCGGCGTTCGCCTCGGTGGCCTTCGCTGGCTTTGCAGCTTCGTCCTTAGTGGCCTTCGCTGGCTTTGCAGCTTCGGGCTGCGCCGCAACTGCAGGCTGTGCCGCCCGCGGCACGAACCCACGGTGGAGAGCGACGATCCCGAGCGTGAGATTACGGTAGGCGACGCGCTCGAGCCCGGCCTCGCGGAGCCATGTCGCGAGCTCCTCCTGAGCAGGCCAGGACTCGATCGACTCGTTGAGGTACTTGTACGCCTCGGCGGCGTCGCGGTTGATGACCCCGGCCACGCGCGGCAGCACGTGCCTGTTGTACTGCGTGTACGCCCAGTTCACGGCACCAGCCGGCGGCTGTGAGAATTCCGCGATGACGACTCGGCCACCCGGCTTCACAACGCGCGCCATCTCGGCGAGTGCCTGCTTCGGCTCTGAGACGTTGCGGAGGCCGTACGAAATTGTCGCGGCGTCGAAGCTGTCATCCTCGAACGGGAGCTGCGTTGCGTCGGCCCAAACGAAGTCGATGAGGTCGTTGCCGGCGTTGCGGCGGCGGCCCTCAGCAAGCATGCCTTCGGAGAAGTCCGCGGCGGTGACGTGGGCGCCGTGCGCGGCGAGCGCTGCCGACGACGTGCCTGTGCCGGCGGCGAGGTCGAGGATCCGCATGCCCTTGCGCGGCGCGATAGCGCGCGTGGTGGCAATCCGCCACAGGCGGGAATTACCGACCGACAGCACGTCGTTGAGGAGATCGTATTTCGGGGATACCTCATCGAACATGGCAGAAACGTCCGTCGCATGCTTGGTCGTGGTGTCTGGTCGAGTCACCGTTCCATCGTAGCCGGTTGTACCTCTGTGAATGCATGCAGTTGCTGGCGAGTAGATTGGGATGGTGATTACCGATGTGACCGGGGGACCAGTGGGTAACGTGCCGACGATGCAAGCGGTGACGAGGGCGCTGCCAGAACTGCCGAATCTGCTTGGCTACGCCGACCCCGAATTCCCGCTCTTCTGGAACCGTGGAGATCGTGGCTGCGTCGGTGTAGGTGAGGCGCTGCGGCTCCGGTTTACGGGCCCAGACCGCTTTACAGAGGCATCGCGCGTGTGGCGCGAAATCGCCGCAGTTTCCTCGGTCGACGACCCCGTCGGTATGCCTGGGTCAGGTCTCGTAGCGTTCGGCACCTTCGCCTTCGCTGACGAGAGCTCTTCGGAGAGTGTGCTCATCGTCCCGAAGCTCATGGTCCACCGCCACCGAGACATGGCGTGGGTGACGGAGGTAACACTTTCTGGAGAGGTCAACGCACTCGCCGCGGCGGCCGACCCTGCCGCTGTCCTGCCC
>JAGNOB010000425.1 GCA_017990305.1 Leucobacter sp. | reverse complement strand
AACCAACATCGCAGTCGATCACGCAGCGACGGGCTTGGTTACCGCCGAAGTGTCGCGCGCCGAGCAGATCTCCCCGAACTTCGTGCGGGTCACACTGACCGGTGATGCGCTGGCGTCGTGGCGACACCTCGGCTACGACCAGTGGTTCCGCCTCGCTCTGCCACTCAGCGACGGCACCCGTTTCGACAGGCTCTCCGACCGCTTCGACGTGCGCGGCTACCTCCGCTACCTCACCCTGCCGAAGGCCACAAGACCAGTGATCCGAAGCTACACCGTCCGCGACTTCCGGCCAGAACGCCTCGAGCTCGACATCGACTTCCTCACCCACGGCAGCGAAGGCGTCGCCGGTCCCTGGGCAGCGTCGCTTCCGGTGGGGGCACCCGTCGGGCTCATCGACCAGGGCTGCGGCTTTACGGCCGCAGACGCGGCACGCCGCGTGCTCTGCGCGGGAGACGAGAGCGCCATGCCGGCCGTGCTGGGCGTGCTGCGCGATCTGCCTTCGGATGCCGAAGGTGACGCCATCATCGAGCTCGCAGATCTGGATGACCAGCAGCCCGTGCACGCGCCGGCAGGCGTGAACGTGCACTGGGTCAAGCGGGAGCACGACTCGCGACCTGGAGCGACTGCCCTCGCGGCCCTCCGATCGTTCAGACCCGCCGACGCGCCCACTCCCAACGCCGGCGCCAACGACGCCGACTGGTTTCACGCGTTTGTGGCTGGAGAGCAGCAGCTCGCCACTGGCGGCCGCAGGTACCTCGTGAACGAGCTCGGCATCCCGAAGGCGCAGGTGAAGTTCTGCGGCTACTGGCGGCAGCGCTAGCCCACTCGGCAGCGAGCAGACTGCGACCCGAGGGGTCTAGGCTGAAACGGTGACCGAGAACAGCGCAGCCACTCACCCGCACGCCTTCGCATCAGACAACTGGGCCGGCATCCACCCCGAGATTCTCGAGGCGATCATCGCCGCGAACGTTGGCCATGCCGTCGCGTACGGCGGGGACCCGTGGACGCTCGAGTTTCAGGAGACCGCGAGGCGGCTCTTCGGGAGCGCGGCAGAGGCGTTCCCGGTGTTCAACGGTTCTGGCGCCAACGTGCTCGCGCTGCAGGCCGCACTGCCGCGGTGGGGTGCGGTGATTTGCGCTGCGACCGCGCACGTCAACACTGATGAGACGGGCGCCCCCGAGAAGACTGGCGGGCTCAAGCTCCTTCCAGTTCCCGCGGTGAACGGCAAACTCACCCCCGAGCTCGTTGACCGCGAGGCTTGGGGTTGGGGGAGCAAGCATCGCGCCCAGCCGCTCGCGGTGACAATCTCGCAGACCACCGAGCTCGGCACCTGCTACACACCCGAGGAGATTCGCGCGCTCGCAGACCATGCGCACGAGCGCGGCATGCTGCTTCACGTAGACGGGTCTCGGCTCGGAGCAGCGGCAGCCCACCTCAACACCAGCCTCGCAGCGCTATCGAGTGACGCCGGGGCCGATCTCCTGAGTCTCGGCGCAACCAAGAGCGGTGCGCTCGGCGCCGAGGCGATCATCGTGCTGCGGCCAGATACGACGCCAGGCATCGAATACCTGCGGAAGATCAACCTGCAGCTCGCTTCGAAGATGCGGTTCGCCTCGGCGCAGCTCAATGCCCTCTACGGTGGCGACCTCTGGCTGCGCTCTGCCTCGCATTCGAATGCAATGGCGGCACGGCTCGCTGCAGGTCTTGAAGCAGTCGGGGACCCGGCAGTGCGGATTGCCTTCCCCGTGCAATCGAACGCCGTGTTCGTCGAGCTGCCCGAGGAGACCGCGCACCGCGCGCAGCAGCGCTTTGCGTTTGGAGCCTGGCCGACGCAGCCGGGGCTCTACCGCCTCATGTGCGCGTTCGACACTACCGAGGCAGACGTCGACGACTTGGTCGGGCTGATCGCCGGTTAGAGGCCCCCGAAGGCGAGACGCGCAGCGATGACGAGCATGATGACCGCGACAACACCGTCGAGGATCTGCCACGACCGCGGCGTCGCGAAGAAGCGGGTGAGCGCTCTGGCGCCGTAGCCGAGCACGAAGAACCAACCGATGCTCGCGATTGCGCCGCCAGCCGCGAACCACCAACGCCCCGGGTCGCCCTGGGCGTTGCCGATCGACCCCATGAGCACCATTGTGTCGAGGTAGACGTGCGGGTTGAGGTAGGTGATCGCGAGGCAGGCGAGCACGACGCTCTTGAGCGAGCGCGGCTCGCCGCCGTTGCCCGCCTCAAGCGTCTCTGGCTTCCTGGCCCGCTGGGCGGCCGACCAGGCATACCAGAGGAGAAACGCAACGCCGCCCCAGCGGACGATCTCGAGCGCAACGGGGGCCCGCTCGATGACGAGGCCGATACCGGCGACGCCGAGGGTTTCGAGGAGGGCGTCGGTGAGCCCACAGATGAGCACGACGGGGAGCACATGCTCACGGCGGATGCCCTGGCGCAGCACGAAGGCGTTTTGGGCGCCGATCGCCATGATGAGGGAGAGCCCGCTGCCGATGCCGACGAGAAGAGGAAGGATCACGGAGACGACGCTACGGCCTTTGTTGCGCGAATCGCCAGTTCAGTTGCGTGAAACTTTTGAAGGTTACATTAGCTGTGCTTAACATGGCGGTGTGGATCTTCCTCTTGAGCACCTGAAAACCTTTGCCGCGGTCATCGATGTGGGCTCGCTCGAGGGCGCGGCCCGGT
>JAGNOB010000424.1 GCA_017990305.1 Leucobacter sp. | reverse complement strand
ATCGCGGGCGCGGGCAGCGGCAAGACGGAGACGATGGCGAACCGCGTCGTCTGGCTCGTCGCGAACGGTCTGGCGGAGCCCGACTCCGTGCTCGGACTCACATTCACCAGGAAGGCCGCGGGCGAACTGCGGGAGCGGATCGTCGGCAGCCTTGGCACCTTCGTTGCCAGGCTCACCGATCTCGGCGAACGCGGCCAGCTCACCGAGGTCGAGCTTGCGCGCGCATTCGAGTTGCAGGAGCGACTCGCAGACGGGCTCGAACTGCCCGACGTGAGCACATACAACTCCTTCGCTGCGGGGATACTGCAAGAGTTCGGGGCGTCCGCGGGTCTCGCGCCAGGCGCCGTCGTCATTGACGAGGCGACCGCCTGGCGCGTGGCGCGAGAGACACTGCTGCAAAGCGACGACCCGGAGCTCGTCACGAGTGAACTTCGGACTCCGAGCCTCATCAGACACGTCATCGCGATGGATCGCGCCGTGGCCGATCACCTCACCAGCTTCGACAGGGTTGACCAGGTCATAGCCGAGTTCAGCGGCGCAACCAGGCTGCCCTACAACGATAAGGAAGACCCGGAGAAGCCGAGCGGCAAGGTGTACGCGAAGCTGCGCGACGCAGTGAAAGCGATTGAAGAGACGCCGCTCATTACGCGGCTGGCGCGGGCTTACGGTGAGGAAAAGCAGCGGCGCGGCCTCATTGACTTCTCCGACCAGCTGTCGCTCGCGACGCAGGCGCTCGATGGAGCGCCTGAAGCGCTCGGCGTGCTACGTGGCCGGTATCAGGCGATACTGCTCGACGAGGTACAGGACACCTCGGTGGGCCAGACTCGACTGCTCGCCAAGCTCTTCGGCGGGATGCCAGTCATGGCGGTCGGCGATCCGCACCAGTCGATTTACGGCTGGCGCGGCGCCTCAGCTGAGGGCCTGCGTTCCTTCCACACCGACTTCCGCGGGGGCGATGCTGCCGCAACACTCACGCTCTCAGTGAGTTGGCGCAACCCGATCCGTGTGCTCGAAGCGGCCAACGCGGTGTCGGCAGAACTGCGTGCGAACGCGGCGGTCGAGGTGCCCGAACTGAAACCTCGCCCAGGGGCAGGCCAGGGGCAGGTCGACGTGGTGTATCCCGAGACCGTGCATGAGGAGCGCGAACTCCTTGCCGATTGGATTGCTCGGGCGAGGACACAAGTCGCAGGGAAAAACGGTGAGCCTCCGACGGCTGCGGTGATCTTCCGCAAGCGAGCAGCAATGCCTGCGTTCGCGGCGGCACTCACCGAGGCGGGCGTTCCGAACAGAATTGTCGGCCTCGGCGGGCTGCTCAGCACTCCGGAGGTCACCGACGTAGTGAGCTGCCTGCGCTGCCTCTGGTACGCGGACGCTGGTGGCGACCTCATCCGATTGCTTGCTGGCCCGCGATTCCGGATCGGTGTCGCAGATCTCGCCGGGCTTCGCGACGCAGCTCGCTGGTTCGCAAAGCGCGACATCAGGCAGCAGCCGCTCGCCGACGAGGATCGTGCGGCCGACAGCGTGCTACCTGACCCCGACCGCGACTACACGCTCATCGACGCGCTTGATGCGATCTCAACGATGCGCGACCTCGATCACAGCGCACTCAACGGCGTTACTGAGGAGGGCCGTGAGCGTCTCCGTGAAGCGGGACAGATGCTCCGTGACCTCAGGCAGGGCGTCGGCGGGAACACGGCAGAGCTCATTGGCGCGGTCACGCAAGCGTTGCGCCTCGACATCGAGCTCGAAGCGAATGAGGCGAGGGGAGCCGGCGCCGGAGCCCTCGCAAACATCGAGGCGTTCACTGACCTCGCCGAGGGGTTCCTCGCGATCGATACACGCGGCACGCTGGCCTCGCTGCTCGAATGGGTAGAACGTGCGATCGAAGATGACGACGTAGCCGAGCATGTCGCCGCTCCGTTGCCCGGAACGGTGCAACTCATCACCGCGCACGGCTCGAAGGGGCTGCAGTGGGACATCGTCGCGGTACCTCGGGTCGTCACTGACGAGTTCCCCGGGAGCCCTCGCAGCGGCTCCGGCTGGCTGCGCACGGGAGAGCTCCCCGACGAGCTCCGCGGTGACCGCGCGGCTCGGCCGCAACTCAACTGGCGGATCGCGACCACCCAAAAGGAAGTGTGCGAGCGGCTCGACGAGTACCGTGCCGAGCTCAAGGAACGACATGCCGAAGAAGAGCGGAGGCTCGCATACGTGGCGATCACCCGCTCGGCCGGCCTGCTGCTGCTTTCCGGATCATTCTGGGGAGGCCAGACGAGGCCGCGCACGCCGTCGGTGTACCTGCGTGAACTCCAGGCGGGCTTCTGCCCTGACCTGCCTGAGGCTTCCGCTCACGAGGCAGACCCGAGTGAGATAGCGGAACTCACCGCGAACTGGCCGCTCGACCCACTCGGGCACCGCGCAGCTGGCGTATTCCGCGCCGCTCACGCGGTGACAGCGGCAGCGCTCTCAACGGAGAAACTGCCCGTCGACGAAACCGTACGTTTGCTTCTCGCCGAACGCGCCGCTGCCGAAGCGAGTGCGCAGCGCAAGGGGGACGCGACGGCTGAATCGCTTCCCGAACGCATCACCGCGTCAACCTTCCACGAATTCGTCGGAGACCCGCTGACCGCGGAACGGCATCGCATTCGTCCGGTGCCGCAGCGCCCGTACCGGCGAACCCGCACCGGGAACAGGTTCCACGAG
>JAGNOB010000423.1 GCA_017990305.1 Leucobacter sp. | reverse complement strand
CGATGACAGTGTCGGTGACCCGAGAGATTACCCAGTCGGTGCCGCGGCCAACATAGCCGGAGATGAGGCCCGCGGCGACGCCGGCGATGAACGGGATGACGGCCGCGGCGGCCGCAATACCGAGGTCGACGCGGGCGGCGTAGAGCACCCGCGAGAACACGTCGCGGCCGAGCTGGTCGGTGCCGAAGAGATGCTCTGCTGAGGGTGGGAGGAGGCCCGCTGTGAGATCCTGCGCGGTCGGCGAGTGTGGTGCGAGCCAGGGCGCGAACGCGGCAACCAGCCCGATGAGTGCGACGAGCAGCGCCCCAGAGATGAAGGTGCGCGAGCCGAGCGCGCGCCGCCACCCCGAACTGCGCACGCGCGCCGGCGCCACCGCGGGCCCGACGGGCGTGGCCTCCTCGCCGGCGGGGCCGCTCATCGTGCCCTCCTGAGCCGCGGATCGATGAGCGCGGACAGCAGTTGCGCGGCGAGGGTCACGATGACGACGAGCACCGCGCAGTACAGGGCGACCGCCTGCACGACGGGGAAGTCGCGGCTCGAGATCGACTGGAACAGGAGTGTGCCGATGCCGTTGATGCCGAACACTTTCTCAACGACGAGGGTGCCGCCAATGAGGTAGGCGAGGTTCACGCTGAGCAGGTTGAGGGTCGGGAGGGCGGCGCCGCGCAGCACGTGACGCCAGCGGATCGTGCGCTCGGGCACACGGGCGGCACGCAGCGTCGTCACGAACTCCGCCTCGGTGACCTCGAGCAGTTGGGCGCGGAGGGAGCGGATGAGGGGCGGTGCCATGCCGAGCGCGACGGCGAGCGCTGGCAGGAACAGGCTGCGGAGCGGCTCGAGCGGCGCGGATCCGGGGCTGCCCACGCCCCCAACCGGGAACCAGCCGAGATTCACGGCGAACACGATGATGAGCAGCAGTCCGATCCAGAACAGCGGCATGCCGAGCGCGACCGTCGGGACGATGCGCACGAACTGGTCGATCCAGCCGCCAGGCCGGTGCGCAGCCGCGAGCGCGAGCGGCACGGCGATGAGCAGTACGAGAACGAGTGCGAGTGCGACGATGCCGAGACTCACAGGCGCGCGGGAGAGTACGAGCTCAGCCGTCGGTACGCCGGTGAGCAGCGAGTCGCCCGTGTCGCCCCGGGTGAGCACGCCGCCGAGGAAGTCGAGGTACTGCTTCCACAGCGGCGCATCGAGGCCGAGGGTATCGCGGAGGTCAGCGAGCGCTGCCGGGGTCGCGCGGTCGCCGAGGATCATCACGGCAGGGTCGCCCGGCACGAGCCGCAGCAGAAAGAACACCGCGGTGACCACGCCGAGCATCACCGGCAGCACGGTTCCCACGACGCGTCCGAGCACGCCGATGAGGGCTTTCGCTGTGGATCTGGGGGCCGCCGGCACGCCGCTCATGTTACCGGCAGCGGCGCCGCGGCCCCGCAGTCACGTGTTACTTCGCCTCCACCCAGGCGTCCTGGAAGCGGACGCTGCCGTTCGGCAGCGACTCGAGGCCGTGTACCTTGGCGGTCGTGCCGTGCAGGTTCGGCGAGTAATAGACCGGGATGTACGGGACGTCGTTTCCGAGGATCTCTTGAATGTCGAGGTAGATCTGCTCGCGCTTCTGCCCGTCGGGCGTCGTGCGCCCCTCGTGCATGAGCTTCGTGACCTCGGGGTTCGTGTAGTGCGTCCAGTACGAGTTGCTGAAGCCCTCGGGGTCGGCCTGGAAGGTGACGAGGCCGTTCGGGTCGGGGGCGTCAGACTGGCCCGAGTTGATCATGAAGTCGTAGTCGAAGGCTTTGAAGCGCTCGCGGAACGCGGCGAGGTCGATCGACTCGATCTCGACGGTGATACCGATCTCCGAGAGTGATTCCTGCACAATCTGCGCGATCTGTGCGCGGGCCGAGTTGCCGCTCGGGATGAGCATTGTTGCGGTGAAGCCGTCGGGGTAGCCCGACTTCGCGAGCTCCTGCTTCGCGGCGTCGAGGTCGTGTGCGAGCTGCGGGGCGCCGTCGTTCACGTCTGCTGCCGAGTATTCGATCGACGGCGGGATGAGAGATGCGGCCGCGCGTGCCGTGCCGAAGGTCGTTGCCTGCGCGATGCCCTCAAGGTCGAGCGCGTGTGCGATCGCCCGGCGCACGTTTCGGTCAGCAAACTCTGGCTTCTGGGTGTTGAAGAAGATCTGCTCCATCGCCCACGAGTCGCTCTGCAGCAGCTCGGTGCCAGATCCGCTGTCGACAGCATCGGCGTTTGCGGCCGGCACCTGCTCGATGGCGTCGATCTGACCGGCGTTGAGGCGCTGCAGCAGCTGGTTGTCGTCGGCGACGAAGGCGTAGACGAGCTCGTCGAGGAGCGGCTTGCCCTCCTGCCAGTAGTGTTCGTTCTTCACGTAGCTCAGGTCGCCCGACGGATCCCACTCGCTCACAGCGAATGGCCCGGTGCCGATCGGGGCCGCGAGGAACTCCTCCTCGGTCTTGCCGCCGAAGTCGGTCGGCATCACGCCAGAGGCAAAGCTCGTGAGCTCTGAGAGCAAGGGCGTGTAGGGCTCGGTGAGGGTGATCGTCACCGTTCGCGCTGCTTCGTCGGTCTCGATGGTGTCGATGGGGGCCGTGAGCATGAGCGGGCCCTCCTTCGCGAGATTGTGCGAGAGCGAGAAATTCACGTCGCCGGCAGTGACCGCTGTTCCATCCGAGAACTTCAGCCCCTCACGCAG
>JAGNOB010000422.1 GCA_017990305.1 Leucobacter sp. | reverse complement strand
GGTGTGCGTGAATCCGTCGGACACCCCTGTGCCGCCCGCGACCCAGCGCAGTGAGGTGATCTCGGTCGCGAACGTCATCACTGGGCGCAGGTCGAGCGCCGCTGCGGCCCCGTCCTGTTCCGGGCTGAGCCCGAACGCTGCGAGGCCAACCCGCACGGCGTCGTAGGCGAGGTGCGGCGAGGAGATGGCTGCGGCTGACGCGGCGAGGTGCCTGAGCGGGGCGGCGACGCCGTGCGCCCGGAGTCGCCGCACGCCCGCCTCAAAGGTTCTTGCCTGCGCGCAATTTGCCGCGTCACCCGCGTTTGCGAGGTGGCTGAATACGCCAGTGATCCGCACGAGCCCCGCACGCTCCGCGGCGGCCGCCGCCGTGAAGAGGGCCTCCCAAGTGTCCGGTGCTGCGCCATTTCGGCTGAGCCCGGTGTCGAGTTTGAGTTGGGCGCTGAGGAGCGAGCCGGTCGAGCGTGCGGCAGCCGCGAGTCGCTCGAGTTGCGAAACGCGGCTGACGCCGAGCTGGACATCGCAGCGACTGACCGCCGCGTAGTCGAGGTGCTCGGCGTGCAGCCAGCAGAGGATCGGTGCACGAAAGCCGCCCTCGCGCAGCGCGGCAGCCTCCTCGAGGCTGGCGACCGCGACCATTTCCGCTCCTGCCTCGATCACCGCAGGTGCGACGATGCCCGCGCCGTGTCCGTAGGCGTCGGCTTTCACGACAACAATCACGCCGGCCCCGGTGTGCTGCTTGAGCGCCACGATGTTGTGCCGGATCGCGGGCAGCGAGATCTCGGCGAATCGCACGCTGGCTACTCCTGGCTGCCCTGCGCGCCGGCCGCCTCAGGCCAGTAGTGGCTGTCTGGCACCTGTCTGGCCCCGAAAATGGCCTGGCCGACGCGCACGCACGTCGCGCCCTCCTCGATCGCGACCTCATAGTCGCCGCTCATGCCCATTGACAGGCCGCCGTCGCCGACGAGCACGGGATCGATGTCGCGCATGCGATCCCTGACGGTCCGCAACAGGGTGAAACAGGTGCGCACGCGCGGGATGTCACTCGTGAAAATCGCGAGGGTCATGAGCCCGCGCACGCGGAGTGACGAGTACTGGGGGAGTTCTCGCAGGAATGCCTCGAGTTCTTCGGGAGGTAGCCCGTATTTCTGGGGCTCGGCGGAGGTGTTGACCTGCACGTACACGTCGAGGCTGCGCCCTGCGGCCTGGAGCCTTCGATCGAGCGCGGCTGCCGCGCGGAGGTTGTCGAGCGCCTGGAACTCGCTCGCGAAGGCGGCGACGTCGCGGGCTTTGTTCGTTTGAAGGTGGCCGATAACTGACCATGCGACGCCGAGCTCGGCGAGGTTCTCTGACTTCCGTTTGGCTTCCTGCACCTTGTTCTCACCCAGCTCGTGGCAGCCGGCCGCGACGGCGAGCCGAACGCGGTCTTCCGGCACAGTCTTGCTTACGGGTAGCAGGCGGACCTCCTCCGGCGCCCGCCCGACGCGCTCGGCGGCGCGCGCAATGTTCGCCTGAACCTCGGCGATGTTGCGCGCAAACTCGTCGACGGAGGTTGCCGTTGGGAAGTCGTGGATCGGCAGTTCATCCTCAATTTGATTTGTCATAGGACAAAGCGTAACATGGGCCGTGTCATGCTCATCCGATTGAAGGAGCCAAGGTGGAGGAACGCACTACGCGCCGCGACGAGCAGCTCGAGATCTCTGGATCCACGGCTGAGGAAATCGTCGCAAGCATTCGCGCGCTCATCGACAGTGGCTCGCTGCGGCCCGAAGATTCGCTGCCCCCGATGCGGGCGCTCGCCGAGCACCTCGGCGTGAACCGCAACACCGCGTCTGCGGCGTACCGCGCGCTCGTGCAGGCGAAGGTTGCTGAGACCCGCGGTCGCGCCGGCACGTTCATCGTGAATCCCTATGCCGCGCTCGACGAGGAGGGCTTCGCTCGTGACACGGTGCTCCGTGACGTTGGCGACGGCAACCCCGATTCCGGTCTGCTGCCAGACCCGACGCTCGTGCGGCTCGAACCCGCGGAGCCGCGCCTGTACGGCGAGACAACCATCGACCCCGAGCTCGCCGAGTGGGCGACCTCGTGGATCGCGCAGGATCAGCAGCGGCCATTCCGACTCACCGTGACGGCTGGCGCGGTTGACGCGATCGAACGCCTCCTCGCGCAGACCCTTACCCCCGGCGACACGCTCGCGGTCGAGGATCCCTGCTTCTTGACGAGTATCAGCACGATTCGCCAGAACGGCTACCGTGCCGTCCCCGTCGAGATGGACGAGGAGGGTATGCTCCCGGAGAGCTTGCGGAGCGCGCTCGAGGATGGCGTGCGCGCCGTGATCTGTACGCCGCGCGCGCACAACCCGACGGGCGCGAGCCTCACGCCGCAGCGAGCCGCTGCGCTGCGAGAGGTCCTTGCAGCGTACCCGCACGTGCTTGTCATCGAAGACGACCATTTCTCGCTCCTTGCACGCGCACCGTACTCGTCGATTGTCGGTGAGGGTCAGCAGCGCTGGGCTCTCGTCCGTTCCATGTCCAAGGCCCTCGGGCCTGACATGCGGATCGCGCTGGTCGCGAGTGACGTCGACACCGCCGAGCGCCTCGCCTCGCGGATCAGCGGCGGAATCACCTGGGTGAGCCACCTCATCCAGCGGCTCACCTACGCGATGCTCGTCGACAAGGACACGCAGTCCCGGATCGAGCGGGCCGGCGCAC
>JAGNOB010000421.1 GCA_017990305.1 Leucobacter sp. | reverse complement strand
CTCACCGAAGTCGGGAACGATGACGACGATCTTCTTGCCTGCGTTCTCCGGGCGCTTGGCGACCTCCACTGCGGCCCACACTGCAGCTCCGCCGGAGATTCCGGCGAGGATACCCTCGTCGGTTCCGAGGGCGCGTCCCTTGGCAAGCGCGTCGGGAAGGGCGACGTCGATGACCTCATCATAGACATCACGATCGAGCACATCAGGAACGAAGTTCGCGCCAAGCCCCTGGATCTTGTGCGGGCCAGCCGTGCCTTCGGTGAGCAGCGGCGAGTCGATCGGTTCGACGGCAATAACCTTGACGTTCGGGTTCTGCGACTTCAGGTAGCCACCGGCTCCGGTGATCGTGCCGCCGGTGCCGATGCCTGCGACGAAGATGTCGACGGCGCCGTCGGTGTCGTTCCAGATCTCAGGTCCGGTCGTTGCGCGGTGGATCGCGGGGTTCGCCGGGTTGCCGAACTGCTTTGCGAGCACGGCCCCCTCGGTATTGGCAGCGATCTCCTCTGCCTTCGCAACAGCGCCCTTCATTCCGAGCGGGCCTTCGGTGAGCACGATCTCGGCTCCGTATGCGGCGAGCAACTTGCGGCGCTCGACGCTCATGGTCTCAGGCATCGTGAGGATCACGCGATATCCGCGCGCCGCGCCGACGAACGCAAGCGCGATGCCTGTATTGCCGCTCGTGCCCTCAACGATGGTGCCGCCCGGCTTAAGCTCGCCCGACTGCTCCGCTGCATCAATAATGGCGACGCCAATACGGTCTTTCACGCTGCCGGCAGGGTTGTAGAACTCCAGCTTGGCGTAGACCTCGGCTCCAGCGTTCTCAGTCACGCGGTTCAGGCGGACGAGGGGAGTGTTGCCAAAGGCCTGTGTGATGTTGTCGTGAATCCGAGCCATGCGGGATGCCCTCCATGTCAGTAAGTGTCGTTCGGCGAACGCGAGCTATGCCACCAGGTTATCTGAAATGTTCTGAAAGCTTATGTAAGCGTCGCTGTGTTACAACGCTGCCACCCCGCGGGTATTCCCGCTGCACCGGCGTGAGCCGAGGTGCGAGACAATGGGAGCGTGAATGACGACCTTGGTCCACTGCTGACCGACCTGCTCACCGAGCTCCGCGCGCAATTCGATGCGGCAGGCATCGAAGACCCGTCTGTCGACGCCGAACTGCTCACCGGGCACGTGCTCGGCGAACGCCGCGGCCGCGTGCAAGCGTTGGCCATTATGGGGGAGCGGGTGACGCACGCGCAGCATGAGCGGATTACTGAGCTCGCAGAACTGCGCGCAGAGCGCATGCCGTTGCAGCACCTCACCGGACGGGCGCCATTTCGATCGCTTGAGCTTCGCGTCGGACCGGGAGTGTTCGTTCCGCGGCCCGAAACCGAGATCGTCGCGCAGTTCGCGATCGATGCGTTGGCGATCGCGCCGACCGCGACCCCCCTCGCAGTGGATCTCTGCACTGGGAGCGGCGCAATCGCGCTCGCGCTAGCGAAC
Source organism: Leucobacter sp. (assembly GCA_017990305.1). Lineage (GTDB taxonomy): Bacteria > Actinomycetota > Actinomycetes > Actinomycetales > Microbacteriaceae > Leucobacter. Next base: position 1,225 of record JAGNOB010000421.1, on the reverse strand, counting down.
GAGGTGCCCACCGCACGGGTCTGGGCTGTCGAAAAGAGTACTGAGGCCCACGCCTGGGCCGCAGAGAACGTCGCCGCGCACGGCGATGGACGTGTCACGTTGATTCACGGGGACCTCGCAGACTTCGTGCCCAACGGGCTCGCCCCTGCCTCGATCGTGGGGCAAGCACACGTGGTCATCTCGAATCCGCCCTACGTGCCCGACGCGATGGTGCCCCGCGACGCAGAGGTGCGCGATCACGACCCGAAGCTTGCTCTGTATGGGGGCAGCGACGGCCTTGACGTGATCCGCGTGATCAGCGGAATCGCTGCAACGCTGCTCCTCCCCGGAGGCACGCTCGTCCTCGAACACGCGGAGGGGCAGGGGGCGGCGATCCGCGCCCTGCTCGCCGCTGACGGCTGGCGCGCTTGCGCTACACACCCCGATCTGACCGGTCGCGACCGTGCGACAACCGCACTGAAGTAGAATTGCGAACTATGTCCGAGGTGTTTGACTGTTCAGATGGCGCTCAGCTGCTGCAGGGGACGCGGCTTGCCCGCCAATCCCTGGGGCGCGGCGAACTCATCGTGCTGCCCACCGACACCGTCTACGGTGTCGCTGCAGACGCGTTCTCTCCGGACGCGGTGCAACGGCTGCTCGACGCGAAAGGTCGCGGTCGGCAGTCCCCGCCGCCCGTGCTCATTCCGAATACGGGCACCCTTGCAGCGCTCGCTGCCGATGCGAGCGCCGCGCTGCATACGCTTGCCGACGCGTTTTGGCCCGGGCCGCTCACGATCATCACCCAGGCAAACCCCTCGCTGAGTTGGGACCTCGGTGAGACCGGCGGCACCGTCGCACTCCGCATACCAGGCAATGACTTTGCGCGGGAGCTGCTGCAGGAAACTGGGCCGCTCGCAGTGTCGTCGGCGAACAGCACGGGTGACCCGGCCGCGGGGAGCGCTGCTGAAGCGCAGCAAATGCTCGGCGAGTCCGTCGCGGTGTATCTCGACGGGGGAGAGGCGCGCGGGGAGGCCTCAACCATCATCGACGCCACAGCGCTTGAAGCTGACGCAACGGGTACCGTCCGCGTGCTGCGGTCTGGGGCAATCTCTGCCGAACAGATTCAGGAGGTGCTGCCAGGAGCGACCGTCGTCACCGAGCCAGCGCCCGCGGCCGGTACTCCGGCAACTCAGCGTGATCCCGACCCCCACGCCGAGGCGGCCGAGGCTAGCGAGTAGCGATGCTC
>JAGNOB010000049.1 GCA_017990305.1 Leucobacter sp. | reverse complement strand
AGGCGCCGTTACCGTGACGGGTTCGCCCCACGCGCTGAACTCCTGCGAGAGGGTACCCATGCCGCCCACGTTCGGCATGATGATGCGACGCGGCAGGTCATCCGAGCCGACGAACATGTCGTAGACGGTGGACTCGCCGAGCGCGGACACAATGTCGTCGATGTTGACGCCCTCCTGCGGCTGCGCCTCGAACATCTTCTTGGTATCGAGCGTCAGCGTGAGCTTCGTGGTCTTCACGCCGTCAATCTCGGGCCCCTTGGGGTCTGCCTTGAAGTCGGTGAGCGCGTCGCCGAAGCCCGCGACCTGGGCCCCGGGGTTCATCTGGTCGAGCATCGCGCTAATGTCGCCCGCGCCACCCGGCATCGTCGACAGGTCGAAGAACTTGCCCTGCGAGAGCTCGCCCATGTTCATGAACATCTTGCCGTCGACGAGGCGAATGTCTGCGTCCATTCCGCCCGCGTTCATCTGCATCTGCATCTGAACCTTCTGCGGATCCTCATTCACGACCATGTCGGCCTCAACGGTGCCCTCTACCGAGTCGCCCATGTCCATCGTGATGTGAACTGAGCCAGCCTCGAGCTGTGCCTTGGCGATGCGGTCAGCGAAGTTCTCCTTCGTGAGAGCTCCCTCTGACTCGGCGACGTTCGATGACGAGCTGCCGGCGTTGCCATCGACGGTCGCCCCCGGGGAGCTGCAGCCGGTGAGCGCGAGCCCACCAGCGAGAAGGAGAGAGGCGGTAATGGAGGCTGTACGTGAGAGCTTCATGCTTTAACGGTAACGAACCTGCGGCCACAGCACGAGCCCGAGGCACAAATTGCATAGGGTTGCCAGTATGCAATTGATCCTTGCCTCGACCTCACCCGCTCGACTCTCAGTGCTCAGGGGAGCCGGCATCGAGCCGGTGTGCTTTGCCCCCGAGGTCGACGAAGACGCAGAGGTGCGTGCGCGCGAGACCGAGATTGGTCGGGCGCTCACGGCCCCGGAGCTCACCGAATATCTGGGGCGGCTAAAAGCCGAGGACGTCGTGCAGCGCTATCGCGATGACATCGCGCAGCTGGGTGGCGGCCTCGTGCTCGGTGGCGACTCGATGTTCCTGCTCGATGGCGAGGTGCTCGGCAAACCGCATGTTCCCGACGTTGCCCTCGAGCGTTCGAAGCAGCACCGCGGCAAGACTGGGGTGCTGCACTCGGGGCACTGGCTCATCGATTGCTCCGGCGACGCTGTCTCCATGCCCGCCGCCGGCGGGGTCGACACGGCAACAGTGACACTTGCTGCCGACGTTACAGACGCTGAGCTTGCTGCGTATGTTGCAACCGGCGAGCCACTGAAGCTCGCTGGTGGATTCGCCATCGACGGCCTCGCCGGCGCCTTTATCGAGCGGATCGAGGGCGCCCCGAGCTGCGTCATTGGACTGTCGCTGCCTGAGCTGCGACGCCTGGTGCGCGAACTTGGCCACGATTACACCGCGCTGTGGAGCGGCGGCTCGCCCGTCGCCTCCTAGCAGGGGCTGGCTACCCGCCGAGCGCCTGCGCGAGATCTGCAATGAGGTCGCGGGGGTCTTCGAGCCCGATCGACATCCGCACGATGCCAGCGTCCGGCTTCGCATCCGCAGTGACCGGGCGGTGTGTGAGCGCAGCCGGGCTTTCGATGAGCGAGTCGACGCCGCCGAGTGAGACCGCGTGTGTAAAGATCCGCACCCGCTTCGTGAGCGCTTCGACAGCGGTGGCTCCACCGCCCAAGCGCACCGCGAGCATTGCGCCGGTTCCGGTGAACTGGGTGCCGAGCGCGCCAGAGGCATCCTCGCGCATCCCCGGGTAATACACCTCAGAGACCGCTGCCTGGGTCGTGAGCCACTCCGCTACCGTGCGCGCGGATTCCTGCTGCGCGCGGACTCGCAGGGGGAGCGTCGTGAGGCCCCGATGGAGCAGATAGGCGGCGAGCGGATGCAGCACCGCGCCAGTGATCGCGCGGATCGGCCGGAGCAGGTTTGCGTGCGCCTCGGAGCAGGCGATGACCCCGCCGAGAACGTCGCCGTGGCCGCCAAGGTACTTCGTCGCGCTGTGCATCGCGAGCGCAGCGCCGTGATCGAGCGGATTCTGCAGTACGGGGGTCGCGAACGTGTTGTCGACGAGCACCGGCACGTCGCCGGCCTGCGCGACGACGTCGGCGATATTCACGAGTTCGAGCGTGGGGTTTGCCGGCGTTTCAAGCAGCACGAGCCCGGTGTCCTCTCGGCACGCGTCGCGCACGCCACCCGGCTCGCAAAAAGTGACCTCGGTGCCGAGCAGGCCCGTGGCGAGCAGGTGGTCGGTGCCACCATAGAGCGGTCTGACCGCGACAACGTGCCGTTTCCCGTCGCTGCCCGCGAACGCAAGCAGCGCCGCAGAGAGCGCCGCCATGCCGCTCGCGAACGCCACAGCGGTCTCAGCATGCTCGAGTGCAGCAAGGCCCGATTCGAAGCGCGCAACCGTTGGGTTCCAGAGCCTGCCGTACACGGCGCTGCCGCCCTCGGGGATCGTGCCTCCTGAGGCAAGGGCCTCGTAGGAGTCCCCGCCGCTGACGAGATCGGGCAACGGGTTTGTCGTTGACAGGTCGATGGGGAGCGCGTGCACTCCGAGTCGTGTGAGGTCTGCTCGGCCCGCGTGCACAGCGAGGGTGTCGAGCTGCATGTCTGCGTCTTCCATGGCCCCATCCTGCCGACCAATGGTGTGTGCGCTGGGAGGCTCCCGGAGTATGGTGAGGGGTTCGACGTTACATCTCGCCGCGCGCCAGCAGTGCGACTGTGAGCGCAGCAATAGTCTCCCCATCCGCGAGATCCACCCCGATGAGCTCCTCAATGAGCGAGATGCGCTGGTAGAAGACGGAGCGAGACAGCCGTGCTTGCTGCGCGGCGAGCGAGCGGTTCGTCGGATAGGCGAGATACGCGGCGAGCACGAGCACGAGGTCGCCGCTGTGGCCCGTACCGCTCGAGCGATCGTGTGCGAACAGCGGATCGAGCATTGCCTCAGCGAATTCCTGCAGCTCTGGTACCCCTGCGAGCCCGCGAATCAGGTAGGCCAGCGGCCGCTCCTCCGCGAGCTGCACGGTCACCCGTTCGTTCCGGGTGCCCTGGGGCGCGCCACCCGGGGCGATCCCGACCGCTGCGACGCGTTCGAGCGAGGAGATCAGTGCGCGCGGCCTCGTCGCGGTTACCCCGATGCTCAGGTGCGCACGCCACGACCGCGGTGTCGTTTCAGGCAGCATCATGCTCAGCTCGTGGGAGAGCCGGGTCGCAAGCGGATGTTGCTGCGGCGTCGCCCCCGGAGCAAGGCGCGGGTCGTCTGGCGGGAACGAGACGAGCGCGAGAAGCGTGCGCTGACCCGCGAACGCCTCGGGTGCCGGCGCGAGCACGACGCGGGCCTCAGGGGCAACGGCGCGGCGGAGTGCCGTCTGCAGGATCGCAGCCTCGAGCGACTCGTGCGCGCCGAAATCACCTGTCCCCGTGAGGGTCGCGCCGAGCAACACACGCCCCTCGAGCGGCAGCCCACCCGCCGCAAGTTGGCTCGCAAGCTCGCGCTCTCCGGTGAAGCGGCCTGAGAGCACGGCGTCAAACAGTCGCTTCGAACCGAGGTCAAGCCAGGTGTCGCCGTCGGCGTCGGCAAGCCGCGCGAGCGCGAGCGCAAACGCCCCGAGTTCGAGCACCGTTTCGCGTCCCGCCGGGTGGGGCGGGCCGGGAAGCGCGGTGAGTGAGCCCCATCGCGTTCCCTGCGCTTCGACCGGGACACGGGTCGCGCCCTCCGGCAGCTCTGGCGCCGCGCCGCGCACCAGGTGTTCAGGTGCTGCCCAGTGATCGAGCACTGAGGCGTCGCCACCTGACCAGGCAACCACGCGGTAGCCGGCGTCCTCGAGCACGACCGCTGATCCGAGTGTCGCAGCGATACGATCCACGACGTAGTCGACCGGGCTGCGGTTCAGACCGAGCTCCGTGAGCATCGCGTGCACCTCGGCGCGCGCTTCGAGGGCCTCGTTTTGGGCCGCGAGCACACGCTGGTGAACGCGCTGGGTGATCTGCACGAAGCGGACGACGCGGTGCAGCACGATAAGTGGGATGCCGTGCGCCACGCACGCCTCGGTCAGCGCTGGGGGCGTCGCGTCGAAGTGGGTGCCCAGCTCAAACACGATTCCTGCGGGGTCGGTCGCTACGAGGGTGCGCATGAGCGCGTTGAGCTCGGCCGCCTCGCCGGGGCCTGCGGGCCAGCCCGCACCGGTCGTGAGGACGAGTTCGCCCCCGTCGAGTAGTGCCGGTGCCTCGCGCCCTGCCACGACGTGCGCCCACCGCACACGCCGCTCGAGCCCTGTGTCGCCCGTTACGAGTTCGGGGGCGCCAGCGGTGAGCTCGGCGATCCCGAGGACGTCGCTGATGCTCGGGTACGGTTCAAGAGTTTCGCTCACATACAAAGTGTACGGAAAACGCGACAAGTTGCGATGGTTTGCCGGGTGCCGCGAGCAAACTCCACTGAAATACTGGGAACAACGCGGGCATCGAAGCCCGAACATATTGCTTGAATACAGCAACTCGAGAGGTAGAGCAACAATGGCGCACATCCCCCATGTCATCGGCGGCGAGAAGATCGAGGCCGCAGAGCGGACCCAGCCCATTTTCAACCCGGCAACGGGCGAGCAGCAGCACGAGCTCGGCATCGCATCGGTCGCAACCGTCGAGCAGGCAGTGGCAGCAGCCAAGGCTGCGCTGCCGATGTGGCGCAAGACCAGCCTCACCAAGCGCGCAGACGTCTTCTTCAACCTTCGCCAGCTGCTCAAGCAGCGCACGCCCGAGCTCGCGGCAATCGTCACGAGCGAGCACGGCAAGGTGCTCTCCGACGCGGCAGGCGAGATCGCCCGCGGCCTCGAGAATGTGGAGTTCGCCTCAGGCCTGCTGCACCTCCTCAAGGGCGAGCGCGACGAGCAGGTCTCGACCGGCGTCGACGTGCACTCCGTGAAGCAGCCGGTCGGTGTCGTCGCCTGCATCACCCCCTTCAACTTCCCCGTCATGGTGCCGCTATGGATGATCGCCTCGGCAATCGCGTGCGGCAACACCGTCGTGCTCAAGCCTTCCGAGCGTGACCCCTCCGCATCGGTGTTCATCGCAGACCTCTTCCGCGAAGCTGGCCTCCCCGACGGCGTGCTCAACGTTGTCCACGGCGACAAGGTCGCTGTCGACACGCTTCTCGACAGCCCCGACGTCAAGGCGATCAGCTTCGTCGGCTCGACCCCGATCGCGAAGTACATCTACGAGCGCGCAGCTGGCAACGGCAAGCGTGTGCAGGCGCTCGGCGGCGCAAAGAACCACATGCTCGTCATGCCAGACGCAGACCTCGACATGACTGCGGACGCCGCGGTGTCGGCAGCTTACGGCTCCGCAGGCGAGCGTTGCATGGCGGTCTCGGTCGTCGTCGCAGTCGGTGACGTCGGCGACGCACTCGTGCAGAAGATCGCTGACCGCATGGCAGATCTCAAGATCGGTGACGGCACCGACCCCGCATCCGAGATGGGCCCGCTCATCACGCAGGATGCGAAGGACCGAGTCGAGTCGTACGTCGCAGGCGCGGCAGCCGAGGGCGCAACCGTCGTCGTCGACGGTCGCGAGGCAGAGTTCGCAGGCGGCGGCTTCTTCACGGGCGTCTCGCTCATCGACCACGTGCAGACGAACAGCAAGGTCTACCGCGACGAGATCTTCGGCCCGGTCCTCGCGGTCGTCCGCGTCGACAGCTACGAGGATGGGCTGCAGCTCATCAACGACCACCAGTTCGGCAACGGCACCGCAATCTTCACCCGCGACGGCGGCGTCGCACGCCAGTTCGAGTTCGAGGTTGAGGCCGGAATGGTCGGCATCAACGTGCCGATCCCCGTGCCCGTCGGCTCGTTCTCCTTCGGCGGCTGGAAGGATTCGCTCTTCGGCGACTCCCACATCTACGGCCCCGAGTCGATCCACTTCTACACCCGCTCGAAGGTCGTCACGACCCGCTGGCCGAACGCTGAGCCGTCGAAGGTTGACCTCGGCTTCCCGAGCAACAGCTAACCTCACTGCAAGAGCAAAGGAGCATTACGATCATGGCTGACTACATCGACCTCAACGGCGCCGAGCAGAGCTTCGGCGACACCGACGCCCAGCGCGAGGTGCGCACGAACGACCGCGACTACGTCTTCCACTCGTGGTCGGCACAGGGCGCGATCAACCCGCTGCCGATCGCCAAGGGCGAGGGTGCGACCTTCTGGGACTACGACGGCAACGAGTTCCTCGACTTCTCGTCGCAGCTCGTGAACCTGAACCTCGGACACCAGCACCCCGGGCTTGTGAAGGCTATCCAGGAGCAGGCCGGTCGCCTCGCGACGATCCAGCCCGCGATGGCGAACGACGTGCGCGGCGAGCTCGCCAAGCGCATAGTCGAGCACTCCTTCGAGGGTGCCCGCTCGGTGTTCTTCACGAACGGCGGCGCCGAGGCAATCGAGTACGCCGTGCGCATGGCGCGCCAGTCGAGCGGCAAGCGCAAGATCCTCTCGCGCTACCGCTCGTACCACGGCTCGACAGGCACCGCGATCACCATGACCGGTGAGCCGCGCCGCTGGGCGAACGACGTCATCGACGGCGAGGTCGTGCACTTCTTCGGCCCCTTCCTTTACCGCAGCGCCTTCTGGGCGACGACGCCGGAGGAAGAGACCGAGCGTGCGCTCGCGCACCTCGAGCAGCAGATCCAGCTCGAGGGCCCCAGCACGATCGCAGCGATCGTGCTCGAGACCGTCACCGGCACCAACGGTGTGCTCGTGCCGCCGCCCGGATACCTGCCCGGCGTGCGCGCGCTGTGCGACAAGTACGGCATCCTCATGATCTGCGACGAGGTCATGGTCGGCTTCGGTCGCACCGGTGAGTGGTTCGCCTACCAGGCGTTCGACGTGAAGCCCGACCTCGTGACCTTCGCGAAGGGCGTGAACTCGGGCTACGTACCGCTCGGCGGCGTCGTGGTCTCGGAAGCCGTGCACAACGCGTTTGTTGATCGCGCCTTCCCGGGCGGGCTCACCTACTCTGGTCACCCGCTCGCCTGTGCTGCCGGCGTTGCCACCTTTGACATTTTCGAAGAAGAGGGCATCATCGAGCGCGTGCGCGACCTGGGCTCGCGAATCGTCGAGCCGCGCCTGCGCGAGTTCGCTGAGAAGCACAAGTCTGTCGGTGAGTACCGCGGCACCGGGCTGTTCTGGGCGCTCGAGCTCGTCGTGGATCGCGAGACCCACGAGCCGCTCGTGCCGTTCAACGCTTCGGGCGAGGCCGCAGCGCCGTTCAACGCTGTAGTTGCGGCCTGCAAGTCGGCGGGACTCTGGCCGTTCGCGGCGGGCAACCGTCTGCAGATCGCGCCGCCGCTCGTCATCAGTGAGGAAGACCTCGTTCGCGGTCTTGACATCATTGATGCCGCGCTCGACGTTGCGGATAGCTACTACACAGGTAAGTAATTCCGGTGCGCAGAGGGGCTTGGTTCACAGAAACCAGGCCCCTCTTGCGTTCTCCTCTGTATCTTTTCTGAAACCCGGGTCAGAATGGGAAAGCAACCCCAAAGACGGGGGATAGGTTTCCAAGGAAGGATCCGTTCTTATGAGCGCTCTCACAGACATTCAAAAGTATGCACCGGACGCGAGCGACGCCGTCGTCGCCGAGATGGAAAAGACGTACGCTCTTGCCCTGTCGAACGCCGACGCGCGACTCGTCTCGTACAGTGACCCTGCTGAGCTTGCACGTGTGCGCGAGAGTTTCGTGAAGGGCAAGCTCGGCGTTACGAACTCCGACGCCTCTATCGACGAGGCAATCGCGACGGTCGGCGACAAGGTGCCAGGACACAAGCAGCGCCTCACGGTGTACTACCTCCTCGCTGAGCACTACGGAAAGCTTGGCGTCTTCGGCGGCTGATTGCGGCGGCTGCTTTTGGCGGCTGATTCTGCGCGTGTGAAAGCGGCGGGTGCAATGGTGCACCCGCCGCTTTTGTGTGCGGCTCGGGTGCTGCCCCGCCCCGCCCCAGCCGCACCCCACCCCAGGTGCCCCCAGCCCAGGCGCCCCAGCCCCAGGCGCCCCCAGCCTGGCGAAATGACATGCCCTCAGCGAGGTCATGCCTGTTTGGCGGTGGAAAAGCCATGACCTCGCTGAAAGGACATCGACTCAGCGAGTGGGTGGTGAGGGGATTGGGGTGATGAGGGGTCGGGTGGTGAAGGGGGTGGGGTGAGGGATTGGGGCTGTGTGGGGTTAGGTAGCGCGTGGGGCGCGCGAGCGTCGGGAGTAAGCTGGCCCCAAATCCACATCAAGAAGGGCACCGTTGCTTGACGCGCTGACAGGTTTTGTCGTTGTGGGGTTTGCCATCTTCCTCGGGTGGATCCTCGGCCGAATTGGCGTGCTCGAAGCCCAGTCGCGAGGGGTATTGAGCAAGCTGGTGTTCTGGGTACTATCGCCCGCGCTGCTCTTCGTTGTGCTCTCGCGGGCAGACGTTGACGAGCTCTTCTCGTCGCTGCTGCCGGTGTC
>JAGNOB010000048.1 GCA_017990305.1 Leucobacter sp. | reverse complement strand
GACCAACGACACCGGTAAGCGAGCCAGCGTGCACCTCAAACGAGACTTCGTTTGCCGCAACCGTGCTGCCGTAGACCTTGGTCAGCATCTCGGTGCGGAGCACCACGGGGTTCTGCTCTGCGACACGACCGCGCTCTCGCGCTCGCACGACCGACGGAGTCGGCACCTCGATGCGATTACGCGCGGGAGCTTCACTAGATTCTGGAGCAGTCGCTTCAGCAGGCGCAGCCGTTCGGCTTCGCCGAACACGCGGTGCCGCAGGGGCACTCACTGGTGGTGGCATCTCACTCGAGGGAGCGGGGGAAGCGGTTTCAGCAGCGCCGAACCCCACGTCCGGCAATGCATCAGACGACGATGACGGGGTTTCTGGCAGCACCCCACTAACCTACCAAATGAACGGGGGTCTGTGAGCATGGTGTGCCGTGCCCGTGAACTCTGGCAGCCTTCTCACGGCTCCGGGCGCGGCATACCGCGGCGCAACCCAAGCGATCCACCCCGCGCTAACCGCGTTCAGCGGCGGCCCGCTCAGCGTCCGCCCGCTCGAGCAGCGTCTCAATCGCGGCATGGAACCTCCGCGTCGGCGCCCCCGGCGAGGTGTCGCCGAAGTAGCGTGTCGACCACTCCCCAAGCCGCTCACGCGCCACCGTGTCTCCGATCACCCGGTCGAGCACGTCGACGATGTCCGGGGTTTCGGCCGCGTCGAGCCACTCACACACGCTGAGATATCCGCCCTCATCTATCTCGGCTTCCGGCGACAGCGGGCGCGTCACCATGAGGGGCCGCCCGGTTGCGAGCCGGTCATAGACCATCGCGGAAATGTCGCAGATTGCCACGTCGGGGACGCGCAACTGCCACCCCAGCACCGGGGACTCGTCATACACGTGCTGAGCAGAGCTATCCGCCTGGTTCGCCTCGGCGAGCATAGCGATGATCCGCTCGTTCGCCGCCCCGAATTCGGGGCTTACGACGCCCGAGCGGGGGTGTGGACGGTAAATCACGCGATGCCTGCCCGTTGCGATGAGCTGCCTGACCAGGGTTTCGCCGTGCGTCAGTACTGAGCCGTAGCTCGCGGCCGGCCGATCCCCCTCCCACGTCGGCGCGTAGAACACTACGGTACGGTCATCAGGCGTGTACGCGGGATCGCCGTCAAGGTGATCAGCCTGCGGCCGCCCAATGGCCATCGTGCGCGACTCAACGTCGTATTGCCACAGTGCTTTAGCAAGCCGCGCGCGCGCAGCGTCGCCCGCAACCAGCGCGTAATCGTACGTCTTGTACTGATTACTCGTCATGTACATCTTGTCGCTCTCACCGTGGTTGATGAAAACGTGCCAACGCTCGCCATAACGCATCATCTGGAAATTGCGAGTGTTCTGGTTGACGTACAGGATCACATCGAGCTGTTGGGTCTCGATGAACTTCTCAATGCCGGTGACTTTGGGAACAAAGGCAACGTCAAGCTCGCTTTCGCGCATGAGCTGGAGAGCGCCGGCCGCGTTGCGCGCAATGAGCACAACGGGGTGCGTCTTGGCGAGCTCTTGCAGCGGCGCGTACCACTGGCGCATCTGGTACATGTTTACGTCGCTATCGGCAAAGTACACCCCAACACGAAACCGCTGCTCGGGTAGCTCGCCGCGTTCGGCGAGCAAGCCCTTGAGTTCGAAGTAGGCGCGACGTCCCTTGAGGACACGCTTGGCGAGCTTCACGGCACGTTTGCTGTCCTTCACAATTTGCATCACACCAGAATAGCCCGCGAGGCCGATTGGGAAGCTCAGAGGTCAGCTATGGGAGGATCAACGGGTGGAGTCTGCCCCGAAAACCTCGTTGCCGCCGCTGCCTACAACGCCAGCGGTCAGCTACGTCATGCCCGTCCTCAACGAAGAGAACTATCTTGCGCGGGCGGTCACCACGATCCTCGCGCAGGAGTACCAGGGCGAAAAGGAGATTGTTCTCGCGCTCGGCCCCTCACGCGACCGCAGCAATGAGATCGCGAGGGAGATCGCTGCGGCCGATCCGCGAGTCAGACTCATCGACAACCCAGAGCGAGATATTCCGGCCGGGCTGAATCACGCGATTCAGGCAAGCACGCACGCGGTCATTATCCGCGTCGATGCGCACTCCGAGCTCACGCCCGATTACACAGAGCGTGGCGTCGCCGCGCTCCGCGAGACCGGGGCGGCGAACGTTGGAGGCGTCATGCGCGCGGCAGGCAACTCACCCGTGCAGCGAGCGATCGCGCGTGGCTACAACAGCCCCTACGGCCTCGGCGGTGGCGCCTATCACGGGGACGGAATCCCGGGGCCTGCCGAGTCGGCCTACCTCGGCATCTTCCGGCGTGAGGCCGTCGAAGCCGTCGGCGGCTACGATCCCGCGATTCTGCGCGGCGAGGACTGGGAGCTCAACCTGCGGATGCGCCGCGCCGGGTTCACAGTCTGGTTTGAGCCAGCACTCGGCGTGACCTATTGGCCGAGGGCAAGCTTCGGTGACCTCGCGAAACAGTTCTTCGCGACAGGCACCTGGCGGGCGGTCCTCGTCCGTAAGTACGGGCGCGCAAACCCGTGGCGTTTCTTTGCCCCTGGCACGCTTGTCGTCGCGCTGGCTATTTCCCTCGCGGTGCTCACCCTGCAGGTCACGACCGCACTGCCTTGGGGCTGGTGGTCGCTTGGATGGCTCCCGCTCGCGCTGTACGCGATCGGTATCGCGTTCGCCGTGTTGCGCATCCCAGAGCAGCGCGGCCTGCGCGACCGCGCACTCACAACAGTCGCGCTCGTCACCATGCACACGAGTTGGGGCACCGGTTTTCTCCGCGGCATCACCTTCGGCGGTGGCCGCGTCGTGGATCGCTCGCGGGCCTAGCGGGCTAGCGGGCTAGCGGCCGACCGTGTGACCGTGTGACCGTTTGAGAGCGCGCCCAGAGCTTCGAGCCGGTCCACAACTCTCGCCGCAGCGTTCCCGTCGTCGTGCGGGGTGAACCGAGCACGCCACACCGCGTAGGGCCCTGCGTACGCTGTCACCCACGGAGCCGCCGCGCCTTGGGCCTGCAGGTCGCGTGCGTGCGTCACGACGCCGCCTCGAGTCGTGAGCAGCGGCCCAGGAGCAGCCTGCTCGAAATCGAAGGTGAAGCCGCGCTCACGATCACGATACTCGGCAAGGTCCGGCACGAAGAACGCCAACGGCACGCCAGCGACCGCCGTATCAAACATGACCGACGAGTAGTCCGTCACAAGCATGTCCGCAGCTAGCACCACGTCGTTAATGTCGGGGTGCCCCGACGCATCGATGACCCGCGGGTCGACCTGCAGGTATCCGCCATACGCGTGCGTGCGTGTGTGCCCTCGGGCGACAACCACCCAGTCATCGCCGAGCTCGGCGGCGAGCGCATTCACGTCGAGGTCGTCAATTGCCCGTGCCCCATCATCGCGCCAGGTGGGCGCATAAGCGAGTACGGAGACGCCCTCGGGGATACCGAGCGCGAGCCGTGCCGTCGAGCGTTCGATGGGGTTGCGTGCGTCCCCAAGGTTGGCGCGCGCCAGCCTGTCATCCCGCGGGTAGCCGGTTTCGATGATCTCCCCGGTGAATGCATAGCTGTCGCGAAACTGCTCGGTAGAGTGCGGGTTTTGCGAGAGCATCAGGCTCCACCGTCGACTCTCTCGGCGGATCGCGATTCGCGTGCGCAGCGAGACGTTTGGTCTGCCCAGCGCGAGGTGCTTGAGCATCGTGCCGTGCCAGGTCTGCAGGACCGTCTGGCCAGCGGCCCGTTTGAAGTCGTAGCGGAGCCAGTCGTTGACAACGACAAGTGTTGCGAGGCGTCTCGCTGCGAGCCAGTCACGCCCGCCGACGAGCACAGGGGTGGCGCCGGCTGGAACGCTTTGCCGTTCACTGGTGACGCTCCAGTAGCGCGGCAGCGCGGGGTTGCGAGCTGCGATCTCGCGGTCGATTGCGAGCGGGTTGCAGCTCACCTGCCGCCCGTAGTAGCTCTCGAAGAACACTCCGCCAGCAGCGACTAGCTCGGCTGCGGGTAGGTGGAGCCGTTCGATCGCTGCGCGTACTCGCTTTGCGCTCTGACCGTCGCGGTGTTCATGGAAGCGGGCGGCGAGGAGCCGCACAGCCCGTGTCGCTTCACGGTGGGCTGGACTTCCGGCGGTGAGAGTGGGTTCCAGGCGGCGCGCGACGCCAGCCCAGGCGGCGTCGACGGCTGTGCCGGCGGTCACCTCGAGCGATTCGTACAGCCCGCGCGTACGCGTGTATTCCGCAAGGTCCGGCGCGAACCAGAGTACGGGGCGCTCCAGGAGTGAATAGTCGATCGCGATCGAGGAGAAGTCGGTGATGAGGGCGTCGAATGCACCGAGCAATGGAGTGATGTCGCGGGCGACGTCACTGCCGAGGAGGTGGATGCGCTCCCCCACCGCGTTGTCGTATTCGCCTTCGCCGAGGGGGTGTGAGCGAATGATGAGTCGCGCGTTCGCGTTCGCGAGCGCTTCTCGGAGCATGCCGATGTCATCGCTGCTTGGAATGGCCGGATCGGTTTCGCCATCGCGCCAGGTCGGCGCGTAGAGCACGAGCCTTTCGGCTTCGTCGACCGGCTCAGCGCCGTGTGCGCGGAGTAGCTCGATCACCGACGTTCTTGCCGCGTGAGCGAGTGCCGGGTCTGCTGCCTGGTGTGCAAGCAAATCGTCGCGAGGGTCTCCGAGCACAAGCACTTTGCCAGGGGCAACACGAAACGCCGAGCGGAGCCGCTCCGCAGCGGTGACCGATCCGGCCACGTAGAGTGCGACCTGCTTCGTTCCCCGCTCGTACATGCGCCGCAGCACGCCCCTGAGGATCGCGGGGCCGCCGATTGCTGTCGTAACCGGAGAGTCGAGGTGGATCCGTTTCAGCGGAGCTCCGTGCCAGAGCTGCACGATGGTGCCACCAAACACCCCAAACCGGTTCACATCGCCAAGGCCGTGAGTGACGACAAGCGTCGCCGCCCGAAGCGTTGTCCAGTATCCCCGCCAGCCCCGACGCATCACGGGGATGAAGCCTGCGTCTGCAGCAAGCCTTGCTTCTTCGTCGGTGGCGACCAGCCAGCTCACCTGGGCATCCGGCTGCGTTCGGGTGACCTCGAGCGCGAGCGCGAGCGCTCCCTCGCCCACCCCGATTCCGCTGCCAAAGGCCCACGTGCCGCGCGCTCGCGGAATGCACAGCGCGAGAAGCCACGACAGCAGGTATTTCGGGATCGCGAGAACCTTGGACAGGTTTCCGCTTGAGAACTGGAATCGGCTCGTACTCATTTGCTTCAACTGTAGAACACGAAAGCGGGCACCGCGTTTGGTGCCCGCTTTCGTGAGAGAGGAGATTCGACTACCAGTCGAGGGTGCCGAGGGTTGCGGTGACCTGTCCAGCCACACCCTGTCGGGTGTAATCGATCGTCACTTCGCTATCGCCGGCGTGCATACGAATCAGCGCTGACACTGAGGTGCCATCGGCCGCGGGAACGCCGTCAACCGCAGTGATCACGTCACCGAGCTTGAGGCCTGCCTTAGCCGCAGCTCCACCGCGTACGAGCTCCTTGATGAGCCCGCCCGCGTGGTTCGCGTCTTGGTCAGTGTCCAGGCTGGAGTCGACGACGCTCGCCCCGAGGAGCCCGTGCGACGGCTTCTCGCCGGCGATGATCTCATCAGCAACGCGGGTGGCGAGATCCGCAGGAATCGCGAACCCGAGGCCGGCGCTCGACGCGTTGCCCTCAGTCGCACCTGGAGAGGCGATGGCTACGTTAATACCGATGAGCTCGGCTTTCGCGTTGAGGAGCGCCCCGCCCGAGTTGCCGGGGTTGATCGACGCGTCGGTCTGCACCACTGGCAGCGTGACCTGGCCACTGGCCTGCTGCGTGTTCTGGCTTTCACCCGGGGTGTCAAAGCGGAAATCCCATGGGAACCCTCGGCCGCCGTCCTCGGGAGTTCCCTCGCCGCGGGGGTCTTCCTGCCCCTCCTGGCTCGGGTCCTTCGGGATGAGCGCACTTCCGACGGAAATACCACGGTTCAGGGCGCTCACGACACCGCTGGTGACGGTGTTCGACAGGCTCATCGGCGCGCCAATGGCTACGGCGAGATCACCGACGTTGACCTTGCTTGAATCGGCGACTTCGATGGGGGTGAGCCCTTCGGCCTCGATCTTCACAACGGCGATGTCGGAATACGGTGCGACACCCACAAGCTTGCCGTCAAAAACGCGGCCGTCACTGTGCTTCACACGAATGCGGGGGTCCGTAGCTGCGCCGTCGAGCGTCACAACGTGCGCGTTCGTAATGATGTAGCCGTCTTCGCTGTAGATCACGCCTGAGCCAGACCCGGCCTCTGTCTGCGACTCAACCGACAACGTCACGACGCTCGGAGTGGCCACCATTGCGACGCCTGAAATGTCCGTCGCAGTCTCAGGGTTGTTGAGCTTTACGGTGCCGCCCTGCTGGGAGACAGCGTTCCCCTTAGGGAAGGAGTTCGCGACGACGAGGGAGGAGACGCCACCGCCTACGATGCCTCCGATGAGCGCGGCGACGGCGAGTCCCGCCAGGAAGGTACCTGTCGAGTGCCCACGCTTGCCGGGGTTCGACTGGGGCGGCTGCCCGGGCCCGGTGGGCGCATTCAACGTGTCGGCCAGGGCCTGCGTCGGGAACTCCTGAGTGAGCCCGTCGTGTTGCGCGCCCGGTTGCGACGTCGGGTGCGCTGTCGGGTATCCGCCAGCTTGCGTTCCAAATGCAGGGGTAGCTGCAGGAGGAACCTGCGCCCCGTACGGTGCCTGTGCAGGCTGCTCCCCCGCCCCGTTGCCGGTTACTGGGGGCTGTGGTTCGCCCGAAGTGGCACCCGGTTCCGGGGTGAAGTTGTTGTCTGCCATCGTGGCTCCTCTCTCGATGACTCAAGCATTTCGTGTAAGTCTATGAATTACGTTTGGGAAAGCTGCACAACTTCTGCGGATAGCGAAACACCCCACCCCGGATCCCTGCTGTCTGGCCCCTCCGGTACGTCCGCTAACCCTGCCCGATTCGCTTTCTGAGGGCCACGATGCCGCTGAGCAGCCCACCAGTCCCTGCCATGCCCGCGGCAATGAGTAGGGCTGCAATTGGGGCTGGAGTACCGTCGTGCGCGCGAGCGCCGGTCTTCGCCAGCGGCGCGGGCGCGGGAGCTTCGACCACTAATTCTGCGGTTTCGCTAGGCACTCCGTAATCGTCACACCACTCCGAGATTTTCCCGACGGCTGCCACGTCTTGATCCTCCTCGAATAGGCATGCCTGGACCGTTACCCAGCCTTTGGCCGCGGAGGGAATCTCGAATGGTGGCGCGGCCACCCAAGTGTCAGCCTCATTGAGTTCGACGAACACGGCACCCAGCTCTTGGGCGCTACTGGGTGCTGCGGCCTGTCGAGTCGGCGCGGTGTCACTCTGGTAAATGGTGAGGCGCACGTTGGCTGGTATCCGCTTGCCCGCCTCGTCGCGCAGCCAGCTGCCGCCCACCGCGCTCGCGCGCACCGTGTCTTCGAGCACCCGTGAGCCCGGGGCCAAGGAATTCTCAAGCAAGCGGGTCTCCCACCTGAGCTCTGTAGCGACGAATTGCCGTTCAGCCGCGACACCGAAGCGGTCCGAGTGCCTGGCACCCGGCGCCAATATCTCTGAGTGCCTCACCTCTTCAGACTGGCGCTCCTCACTAATAGCCCACACCCAGTAGTAGTACCCAGAGGAGACACCTGGTACCGCCAGGTCAGCGCTATAGTCTCCCGGGCCTCGATCAATCGCTAACGAGGCGCTGCCGGCAGTCGGCGCGCCCTCCGGGGGCTCGTCGCTCTCTGGTTGGGGCGCCTCGAATGGGCCATAGAGCGTGCCATCTGCGACCAGCGGAAGGTACTCACCATTGCTCCGGGTTGGCCAGGTCGAATCCACCGCGGTAACCGTAACTGTGTCGCTAAATACCCCGTCTTCACGGGGCACCATTTCGGTTGGCACCTGAGTTGCGACTGCGGGCGTGAAGCGGCTGTCGAACGTCGCGACTACTCCGCCCAATACCCCGGTATTATCGCCAATAACGGGCTTCACCCCGGCCCCGATCCGTTGTTCGGTGTCGCGAGTGGCAGGGTGCAAGATCAGCTCGGCTGGCCAATACTTCTGCTTGAGTGACCACTTTCCCGAGATCCGTACATCGTTCAATCTGCTCCAGGATGGCTCGTGAGGGGCCGCCTCCCAGCCAACACTGCCGCGTTCACCGCCCGCGATCTCAATCTCCTTCGAACCATCTTCGAACACGCCTCCTTCGATCGTCAGCGAGACCGTTCCGGCAGGATAGGTGACCATCCCAGTTCCGTCCGCGTCCCCGGCCACGAGCTCCAGCGTTGCGTTCGGCGCTGTCACGCCGGGTCCAACCGCGGCAGTCTTCGACTCAACGGCAAGCCGTTTCCCCGCTTCAATATGGTTCGCGCCGCCATTCTTGCGGAACAGGTCGTACTTCCCATCGATCCACGCGGCGTTACCTGGCTCTCTCCGGATCTCCCACAGCGCGATCTGTACAGCGGCGGCTTTCGCCGCAT
>JAGNOB010000420.1 GCA_017990305.1 Leucobacter sp. | reverse complement strand
CAGTCACCTACGTCGCCGAGGGCGATGACGTTGTTCAGCAGACCACTGAGAATGTCGTGGTCTACGCGGAAAGCGGAATCGCAGATCGGGCCGCTGCCGAGGATCAGGTCGGTGAGCTTGTTGAGCAGTACAAGGGGATTCGGGGCGTTGACCACGCGATCGAGTTTGGTGATACCGAGCTCGTCGAGACGGTCACAATGAACTACACGGATCTCGATGTCGAGGCGTTCGCGAAGGCGACGGGAGCCGGGGCTGAGGAGGATCCCGCCGCCGTCACGAAGGTGAGCTTGAAAGAAGCAGTAGCGTCGCTCACAGGAGCCGGGTTCACCGAGGTCGAGTAGGGCTTCGTCAGCCCCGTCGTCTGAGGGCGAGAATCGCGGCTGTTACGGCCGCGGCACACCACACGACGACGATTCCGAGGTCGGTCCAACTCGCCTCGAATGTTTGCCCTGCGAGCCCGGCCCGCATGAGGTTCGCCATGGGTTCGATTGGCAGCACCTCATGCGCAGCCTGCAGCCACCCGGGAAGATTCTCTGCCGGGAAGCTGATCGGCGAGAACAGCAAGAGCAGGAAGACGAGCAGCTGCGTTACGAGCTGAGTAATCATGGGGGCGAGCAGCGTCGCGAACGCGTAGCCGATCGCTGCCGCCGTGAGCGCGACGAGGATTGAGACGGGCGCGACCCAGAGCGAAATCTCGTACGTGATGTCGTAGCGAAGCGCGCCGGCGATCACTCCGAGTACGAGGCCGGGCAGCGCAAGCGCCGTCCACACGGTGAGGTCGGCGGCGAGATACGCGCCGCGCGGGAGGGGGAGCGTGCGCAGCCAGTCCGCGCTTCCCTCCATGCGTGACTGCATGGTGGCCTGCGGCGCCATGACGAGGCCGATGACGATGAGGTTGATGGTTGGCGCGCCGGTTGCGAGGAACAGCGCCGCTTCGGGCGCGACGTCGCCGATGAGGATCCCGTACCCCAGCACCGTTGACACGGCGAGTGCCGTTTGAACCACGACCATGAGCGGCAAAAACTGAGCCTGTCTGCGCACCTGCCACTGGATGAGCAGCAGGGTGCCGCGCAGTCCCTGTGAGGCGCGACCCGGAGCGCCGCGGTGGGCGAAGGGCTGGGAGAGGGTTGCGGTACTCATGCTGCCTCCTCCGCTCCGGCACCGACGAGTTCGAGGTAGACATCCTCGAGGGATGCGGGTGTGAGTGAGAACCGCTCGATTTCTCCGCGGCTGACCGCGGATTGAGCCCAGGCCACACACTCTGCGCCGCGGGCTGCCGGTACCGGAACGGTTGCCTGGGTCAGGCGGACAGAACTTGCTTGGAGGCCCGACGGGAGTTCGGGGAGGGCATCGCCCTCGATTTCCAAGAACAGTTCGCCGCGGAGATGCGCGGTGAGCTGCGCCGGGGTTCCCGCGGCGAGCACGCTGCCGTTGTCGAGCACGACGAGATCGTCGACGGTGTGCTCGGCTTCGCGGACGTTGTGGGTGACAAGCAGCACAGCGGATCCTGCTGTCGCGGTCTCGCGGATTGCGTCCCAGAGCAGGCGGCGCCGCGCCGGGTCAACATCGTTCGTAGGTTCGTCGAGGATCACGAGCGGGCTCGGGTGGACAACGGTCATGCAGAACGCGGTGAGGCGTGCCACACCGCCGGAGATCTTTTGTGCCGGCGTGTCAGCCCACGGGCCGAGGTCGAGCGCCTCGAGGAGCTCGGCTGTGCGCTGACGTACGGGCGCTGGAGATCCGCCCCGGATACGGCCGACGAGCTCGATCGCCTTTCGCGGTGTGAGCCCGGTGATCGGCACGTTCGCCTGTGCCTGTACAGCGACGAGCTGCCTGGCGCGATCTGGGTGAGCGACAGCATCGACGCCGGCGACGGAGATCGATCCCGCGCTCGGCTTGAGCAACCCGACGATCTGGTTGGCGAGTGTCGTCTTGCCCGCCCCGTTGTGGCCGAGGACGCCGACTACCCTGCCTGCGTGTGCGGTGAGTGTGATGTTGTCGTTCGCGGGGCTCGGCTTGCCTCGATAACGCTTGGTGAGGCCATCGACAAGCAGTACGGGGTCGAGAGGGGAGCGGGCAGCGGGGTCGCTGCGGAAATTGTGGGAGGTGGAAGACATGGGGTCCGATCGAGGTAGGAAACACTTGCTCAGCCGAATATACCCACGGGTATCTTGAATACGCAAGTGCATTCCTTACGGTATGTGAGGTACGCTGTGCGTATGAACTCGAAATACAGCGGGCCGACCGACCCAACGGGTGAGCAGCGTATGCGCGATGCGGCCCGTGCCCTCGCTGACGCGGCAGGGCAGTTCGGCCAGTCGTTCGGGGCCGCCGGAACCCAGGCTGAGGCTGGGGTCACCAAGGGGCTACTCGCTGCCGCACAGGCGCTGGCCCAGGCGAGCGCGTGGGTCGAGCAGCGCTCGCGACCGCTGAGTACCAAGGAACGGCTGCTTGAGCAGGCTGCCCGGCTGTTCGCGGAGCGTGGCTATGCCGGTGTCTCGCTCGAGGACATCGCCCAGGCTGCTGGGTTC
This sequence comes from Leucobacter sp., assembly GCA_017990305.1. Lineage (GTDB taxonomy): Bacteria > Actinomycetota > Actinomycetes > Actinomycetales > Microbacteriaceae > Leucobacter. Next base: position 199 of record JAGNOB010000420.1, on the reverse strand, counting down.
ACAAAGGGGGCCGTATACAGCCACTTTGGGTCGAAAGAGCAGACCTTCCTCGCTGCGCTGCGCGCCGAGACTACTGCACTTGCGGAGCTACGGCACGGTTCGGCCGTCCCTGACCCAGCCGCCACGGCAGACTCGCCACCTATGCAAGCGTCCCTCCAACGCCAAGATGTCAGTCAGGGCGTCACGCTCGCACTCGAGG
>JAGNOB010000419.1 GCA_017990305.1 Leucobacter sp. | reverse complement strand
ACGCCGGCCTCTACGAGCTGGCCAGCGCGCTTCCAAGCATCGCCGAAGAATCCGACGGCAGCGCCCACGCGGAGGCGCCCTGCGTCGTCCTTCGTGGCGAACGGATACTGCTCTTCCTTGTCGAAGTCCTTCACCGTCATGAGCCCGGTGAGGCGTCCGTCTGCGTCAACGAGCGGCAGCTTCTCGATCTTGTGCTGCTTAAACAGCTCAGCTGCCTCGTCGCGAGAGATGCCCGTGCGAGCCGTGATGAGCGGCATCCGCGTCATCGCCTCGGAGACGCGAACGTTCGCGCGATCCTTCGGGTCGATGAATCGCATGTCGCGGTTCGTGATGATGCCGAGCAGGACACCGGCCTGGTCAACGACGGGGAGACCGGAGACCCGGTACTCACCACAGATCGCGTCGACCTCTGCGACAGTCGCGTCGACAGTCGTCGTGAGCGGGTTCGTGATCATGCCGGCTTCTGAGCGCTTCACGCGGTCGACCATCTCGGCCTGATCCTGAATCGACAGGTTGCGGTGCAAAATGCCAAGGCCGCCGTTGCGTGCCATGGCCACTGCCATCCGCGTTTCAGTCACCGTATCCATCGCTGCGGAGATCAGCGGCATTGCGAGGCGCACGCGCCTCGTGAGCTGTGTCGAGGTATCCGCCTCGCTCGGGATGACGTCGGTGTGCGCAGGGAGCAGCAGCACATCGTCGTAAGTGAGTCCAGTGAACGCGAAGGGGTCACGCTGTTCCATACAACCTCTTTAATGCTTGTGGCGACGTCGGAGAGAGTTACTAGTCTAAGGGAATCGGGCCGGTGTGCGGCTGATGGGCGAGTTCCGGGCTCGGTGCTCGCCGCAAGCGTAAAATCATGTCCGCAATCAGGAACATCAGCGCGATCCATACTGCGATGAATCCGATCCACCGCGCGGGCGGGAGTTCTTCCTCCATGATGAAGTAGCCGAACAGGAACCCGAGGATCGGCGTGAGGAACTGCAGGAAGCCTACGTAGGTGAGCGGGAGCCTGCGCGCAGCCTCACCAAACAGGATGAGCGGGATCGCAGTGAGCAGACCGCTCACGAGCACGAGCGTGGTGATCCCGCCGCCAAACGTGAAAGCGCTCAGACCTGCGACCGAAGCAACGATCGCGAGCTGTATCAGGCCGATCGGCACGGACACGAGCGTCTCGACGGTGAGGCCGGTGACGCCGTCAACGTCGTTGATCCGCTGGTGCACAACCCCGTACAGCCCGAAGGAGACGGCGAGCCCGAGGGATATCCACGGGACCCGGCCGTAGGAGATGGCGGAGAAGAGCACTCCTGCGCCAGCGATACTCACCGCGATCCACTGCAGCCGCGACAGCTTCTCACGCCAGAAGATCACACCGAAAAGGATCGTGAAGAGCGGGTTGATGAAGTATCCGAGCGAGGTCTCGAGAACGTGGCCGGTAATGACGCCGAGCACGAAGATCTGCCAGTTCGCGTAGAGCAGGACAGACGAGAGCGCGAAGAGCCCAAAGGTCTTCGGTCGTTTCAGCACCCCAGCGACACGGTCCCACCGCCGAGTGACGGTGACGATCACGGCGCAGACGAGCAGCGTCGTCACCACCCGCCAAGACACCACTTCGAAGGGGTTCACTACCGCGATCAGGGTAAAGAAGAGCGGGAATGCTCCCCAGATCAGGTACGCACCGATTCCGTAACCCAGGCCAGCGCGCATTTCTTTCACTGGCCCAGTCTACGCTGCTGGGAGCTTTCCGGTAGCGCTGCTGGGAGCTTTCCGGTGGCGGCAGCGGCCCGGCTCCCCTCGGGTCTGGGGAAAACACAAAACCGGGGCCGCACCAGTACGGTGCGACCCCGGTTTTTGCAGCGGTTTAGCGCTCGATGACTGCGAGAATGTCGCGGCTCGAGAGCACGAGGTACTCCTCGCCAGCGGCCTTGATCTCAGTGCCGCCGAACTTCGAGTAGATAACGATGTCGCCGACGGCTACGTCGACGGGGATCCGGGTTCCGCTGTCTGAGACGCGGCCGGGGCCCACTGCAACAACCTTGCCCTCCTGGGGCTTTTCCTTCGCGCTGTCAGGGATAACGAGACCCGAAGCAGTGGTCTGCTCCGCCTCGACCTGCTGGATGACGATGCGATCCTCGAGCGGCTTGATGGCGACCGACACGGTTGACCTCTTTCCAAAGCTGTTGGTTTTGCACCCTTGCGGGTGCCTCTGTACGAGATTCTATGGCCCCGGTTGGCACTCATGCAAGGCGAGTGCCAACGCGTCGGCCCTGGATCGCGGACAGCGAACACGCTCACGAGAAAGCTACACTAGGAGCCAACCATCAACTGACTTGGAGCGCCATGAGCACCAACACCCCCGAAGACGCCCGCCAGCCGCAATTCGATCCGCAGACAGCGCAGCCAACAGCGCAGCAGACAGCGCAGCAGACAGCGCAGCAGACAGCCCTGCCGTCAGAGCAGCCAACGACGCAGCTGCCCGAGGAGATTCCAGCGTATTCGGTGCCCCAGTCCGGGGGCGAAACGTATGGCGCGCCCTACGTCGCGCCGTACGCTGCGCCGGCACGTCAGCCCGTAGCAACGACCGTCAAGGATACGAATACCTACGCGCTCGTTGCGGTCATTCTCGCGTTCATTGCCCCGCTCGCTGGCATCATCTTCGGCCACCTCGGCCTGAACCAGATCAAGCGCACCGGAGACGCCGGCCGCGGTCTCGCACTCACCGCGGTCATCTACG
>JAGNOB010000418.1 GCA_017990305.1 Leucobacter sp. | reverse complement strand
GGATTACCCGGAAGGGCTCCCGCCCGCTCGGCGGTGGATGAGGGCGAGATGAGTGCGGGATCGGCGCGCCCCCGGCGCTCGAAGACCCCCTGGCTGGCGAGGATCCCGAGCACGACGATCGCGCCGCCAACCGGTTCGTTCCAGTGGACGCCCTCGCCGAGAAAGAGCGCCCCGAACGTTACCCCGACGACTGGCGTGAGGTAGGTGACCGTCGACGCTCGTGCCGCACCCCAGGTGCGGATGATGCCCGTGTACCAGATGTAGGCGATGCCGCTGCCGAGGATCCCGAGCGTCGCGATTGCGAGCACCACCGACGGCGTGAGCCGCACGGCACCGGTCGCGGTGAACGGTGCGGCGAGGAGCGCAAGGGCGGTCGCGAGCACGAGCTGCATTGCGGCGATCGTGATCGAGTCGATGCTCGTGTCGGCAAGGAAGCGGCGCATGTACAGCCCACCGAAGCCGTAGCAGGCTGTCGCGCCAAGCGCGGCGAGGATTCCCGGCAGCGAGACGGAGTCTCCCGAGAGGAACAGCCGCCACGGCCCGACGAGCACGACGACACCCGCGATCCCGATGAGGAGGCCGAGCGACTTCGCTCGTGACAGCCTGTCTGCGGGGATGAGCAGTGGGGTGAGGAGCAGCGTCATGATCGGGGTTGTCGCGTTGACGATGCTCGCGACCGTGCTCGGCACCATCGTCTCTGCCCAGGCGAAGAGCGTGAACGGGATCGTGCAGAGCGTGGCGGCGACGACCGTCATGTGCAGCCAGACGCGCGGGCTGCGGGGCCAGGAGCGCTTCGTCACGAGCATGATTGCCACGAGGGTCAGCGCGCCGAAGCTCACCCGCCCGAGCGCGACCTGGCCGGGGGAGAGCCCCTCCAGGCTGAGCTTGATGAGGAGAAAGCTCGACCCCCAGACGAGCGCGAGCGCGCCGTAGGCGACTGCCGTTCCCGGCACCTTGCGAAGCTGTTGCATGCGGCTAAGCTTAGAAATCTGGTAATCATGAGGCAAACACATGCGCCTCATCTAGGCATGAGGGAGGCTCATGGCCGTCACGACACAGCAGCTCCGCGCGTTCGTCGCGGTGGCGGACAGTGGATCCTTCACCGACGCCGCGAGCGAGCTCGGCGTGAGCCAGTCCGCCGTGTCGCACGCAATCTCTGGGCTCGAACGAGAACTCGACGGCCGACTCGTCGAGCGCAAGACGCTCGCCCTGACCCCGCTCGGCACTCAAACCCTCGGGCATGCGCGGGCCGCAACGGCCGCGATTGCGCAGCTCGAGGCGACCGCGCGCGGCGACCGATCCGTGTCGGGAACGGTGCGACTCGGAGCCGTGCCGACAGTGTGCCGCGGGCTGCTTCCCGATCTCCTCGACGAGTGGGCGACCGCGCTCCCTGAGGTGCGGGTCGACGTCTTCGAGGGCGACGACGACGAGATGCCCGAGTGGCTCGACAACGGCTTCGTCGATGCCGCCATACTCGTCGACCCGGAGCGGCCCCCGAGCGAGTCGAAGGTCGTCGACGTCGACGAGTACGCCGCCGTCGTGCGGGCGGACCACCCGCTCGTCGACCTCCCCGCGATCCCGCTCGTCGAGCTCGCAGAGGACGGCATGATCGTCACGAGCGGCGGCTGCGAGACGCACGTGCGCTCGATCTTCGCCACGGCGGGCATCGACTTCACCGTGCGGCACCGGGTGCGCGAGACGAGCACCCTGCTCGCGATGATCGAGCAGGGCTTCGGGGTCTCGGTTGTGCCAACGCTCGGTCGCGGAATGCTGCACGAGAGCCTGCGCATGCGCCCGCTCGTCGAGCGGCGGGCTCGGCAGCTCGTGCTTGCGTTGCCCGAGAACCGCGAGCCCCACCCGATCGGGCGGGCGCTGCTCGCGCACGCGAGTTCGCGCCGTGCTGCGTCGAAGGAGGCCGACCGTGATGCGGCCCGTAATGCGGGGCCAGAAGCTGGGCCCGATCCTGGGGCCGGTCGTGGGGCCGATGCTGGGCCCGGTGCCGCCGTGCGCGCGGCGGGCTAAGCCCCGCGAATCGCGTAGGCTTTGAGTGTGACCGCGCAGCGCATTAACCCCAGCATCCTGTCAGCCGACTTCGTGAACCTCCAGGCAGAGCTCGAGGCGATCCGCACCGCGGACCTCGTGCACGTCGACGTCATGGACAACCACTTCGTGCCGAACCTCACCATGGGCCCGCCAATCGTGGAGCGCATTCAGGCGGTGTCACCGATCCCGCTCGACATGCACCTCATGATTTCGGACGCTGACCGGTGGGCCCCCGGCTACGCCGAGATGGGTGCGTTCTCGGTCACGTTCCATGTCGAGGCGTCGACCGATCCGGTCGCGCTCGCCCGCAAGATCCGCGACATCGGCGCCCGCGCAGGTATCGCGCTCAAGCCCGGAACCGACCCCGAGCCCTACCTTGAGCTGCTGCCAGAGTTCGACCAGGTGCTCGTGATGACCGTCGAGCCCGGCTTCGGCGGCCAGTCGTTCATGCCCGACATGATGCCGAAGCTCCGCCGCTTCGCGGAGGCGCGCGCGAAGCACGGCCTCGACGTGTGGCTGCAGGTTGACGGCGGCATCACCGTCGACACGATCGGCATCGCGGCCGAGGCGGGCGCCGACACCTTCGTTGCGGGTTCCGCCGTCTATGGCGGCGTGCCCGAGGACCGGATCGCCGACCTCCGCGTCGCCGCCGCGCAGCACGCGCACTAGCGAGTTGCCCTGCCAAGGGGGCTAG
>JAGNOB010000047.1 GCA_017990305.1 Leucobacter sp. | reverse complement strand
ATCGCGAGCTATGAAGCCTGGCGTCAGCAGGGCTTTGCCGGGGCACAATAGCGCCCCTCCCGCGGCACGGGACGTGACCAGTTAGGCGTTTTCTGCATCTGCGGCCGTCGCGGTCTTGCGGCGCGGGCCGTAGCCCGACCGCCACTGCCACAAACCGATGACGCCGAGTCCCGCGACATATCCGATCGCCCACCACGGGAAACCGGGAACGTCTGGGCGGGCGTTCGACGCGGCGAGATCGGTCTCAGGGGTTGGCGTGATCCGCTCGCCCGTCACGAGGATGCGGTGCGTGTTGACACCGAGCGGGGTACAGGTGATGAGGGTCATGAGATCGCGATCTGGCACCGCGCGGATCTTCTCGGTGTCCTCCGGTTTTACGACTTTGGTCTCGAACACACGGTAGGCATACACCTGTCCAAGCACTTCGACAGTGAACGTGTCGCCCACCTGTACCCGGTTGAGATGCGTAAACATTTCCGCGTTCGCGAGCCCGCGGTGGCCGGTGAGAACGGACCGTGTCCCCTCGCCCCCGACCGGCAACGAGGTGCCCTGGAGATGCCCGACCCCTTTCAGTAGCGTCGCGTCGCTCGTGCCGTGGTACACCGGCAGATCGAGGCGTATCGCCGGGATCCTGATTCTGGCAAGCACGCCGTTCGGCTGCGCATTGAGGATCTCCCAGTAGCGCTCGGCGTCAACGGTGTCAGTGATCGCGTGGCCGGTGCCCGAAGCGACGTGTGCTCCGCCTGCGAGGAGTGCACCGGAGACCAAGGCCTCGTTGTACTCTTCGGCCTCCTCCAGCATGCCGTCGACCTTGTCTCTGGCAAGCTGCTCGTTTGCCTGTGTCTGGTCGAGCACAATGTTCGACTGGTTTTGCTGTGATACCCATGCGGCCGCGGTCGGGTACGTCAGCAGTGTGAGCCCCGCGAGGAGGAGGAACGAAATCGACGTGTTGAGCCAGGAATGGCGCCAAACGCGCCGCTCTGGTGTTCCTGCGTGCCTGCCGTGTTCCTCACCGGCGCCGTCGTCAGCGGGCAGGCCGGACGGCGCATCTGCCAACGCGGTCTGACTGTCCACTGCCAGATCCCCTTTCACATACGGTGAGTGCGTGTGGCCACCGGGTTCCCGGAGGCCACACGCGTGTGGCCGGGGCGAGTGGCCCCGGTACTCGGTTAGAGGTTCGCCTTCCTCCGTCGCACGATAATCAGTCCGGTCGCGACCGCGATGAGCGCGATCCCTCCGAGGACGAGGAGCACAGTGCCCATTGCGCCGGTGATCGGAAGGTTCGGCAAGTCGCCTTCGTCAGCGCCGACCTGTGTATTGACGACGGTGACGAACGCATCGTCGCCATCAACTTCAAGGAGCATTCCGCCGGCCATTGGCTTGTAGCCGCTCGGCGCAGCGACCTCGTACACGCAGTAGAGCCCCGCGGCGAGCACCTCGGTTGGTGTCTTGCCATCGTCTCCCGATACCGCGCCCTCAACTACGAGCTCAGCATCTGCGGCCGGTTCTGCCGGACAGCTGGTGGCACTCGCGCCAACGGAGTAGATATCGAAGCTTGCACCAGCGAGCGGCACTTCCGTGTCGCTGCCCTTGTTCTTCGCGTGCTTCAGCACGTGCGCTCCGTCGAAGAACTCCTCGGGGTCCACGACCTCCGGCCCGGTCACGGTCTTGCCGTTGACAGTGAGTTCGGCGACGTTCTCCGTGCTGCCGGTGCCGGTCGCATCGGCCTGCAGCGTGAGCACGATTTGGCCGCCGACGTTGGCGTCCAGTTTCTCGAGTCCGGGGCCCTTCACGTCGAGCACCACCTCGACGCCACCCTCACCGGATGGGCTCGTGAGCGTGTAATCAGTGCCTTCTGTCAGAGCCACCGAGCCACCGTCCGCGTCGAGCAGAACTACGCTGCCCTTGGTGTACGTGAGGAACTCGGCGAGCTGATCATTGATCCGGAATTCCGAGTACTTGACGCCTGCCTCGAGCGGCGCAATTGGCACGGTGATGTCGAACGTCACCTCGTCGCCGATGACCCGACCGTCCTTCGTTGCTCCGCCGCCGACGATCGCGTTCTTCGGGTAGATGTGCGGGCTGTAGTTCCACGCGGGACTGCCTGATTCGCCATTACCGGGGTACGGGATCGTGATGAGGGTCGGTTCCGCGCTCGGGATCGCGTTGGCGGCTGGCGTGCTCTCGTAGACGACGTACACGGCGTCTGCCGCGAGGTCGAAGACTGTTGTTCCGTCAGCTTCGGCGGTCATCTGCTCCGCGCCGCAGTCGAGTGTGAGTGTGGTGTCGCCCTCTTTCGCGATGGGTGCGCCGGTGGCGTCGAGAGAGAGCTTGACGTTCTTGATCCGCTCCCAGTCACCTGCGTTCGCAAGGTCGAAACCCTCTACGGTGCAGGCCTTGAACCCGGCCACGAGCGGCGTCGCTCCGCTGATCTCAATTTCGGAACCGTCGTTGGGTCCGAGACTGCCGCCGGCCGGCTGTTCGAGCTTGTGAATGGTGAGTGTTCCATCGCCACCCTCGCCCGGGGCTGCGTGCGCCGGGCCGGCAAGGAATAGGGCAGATGTGGCTGCGAGGAGTGCGACTCCGAGTATTGGGACCGGTCGGATCCGGCGATGCTGCGTGATATTCATGGGAAGTCCTTTCGTGACGCGTGATGCGTGAACAGAAATGTTGGTAGTGCGAAGCTGGCTCGGTGAGTGCGCGGTGTGCGCTGTTCCCGAGCGGTGAACTCTACGGTGACGGCGACCTCCGATCTGGCGTGGTGTTCGTTCTGTCAAGATGTCTGCGGCGGAGGTAGACAAGTCCGGCGATGCCGAGCGCACTGGCTCCGGCGATCCAATAGGTTGCGCTCCCGATCCCGCCCGTCATCGGGAGGGCCGGAAGGTCAGCGGGAGTGGCCGCAACGATCCTGAAGCTCCCGTGTGTTCCGACGTCGAGGGAAACCGTTGGATCCTCGCCAGAGGGGACATCGAGCCAGCACGTCCGCGGCGCATCCGTCGCGTGCGTCGCCAGTGCGGGACACTCGGGTTGGCTGAGATCGAGCATCTGCAGCCCAACGTAGGAGACCGTCTCGGGCACAGTCGGTGAGAGCGAGACTTCCCCGGGCCTGAAGCGGGCGCTGCTGGCTGCCTCGGCGAGTGTGGTCGTGACCGAGCCATCGTCGGCGGTGAGCTCAAGCGACCAGTCGGCCCCTGGGGGTGTTGGTTGGCCACCAAGCCTCAGCGTCGTGAGCGTCACGTGGGCGGTCTGGTTCGCGAGCGTGCACCTGATGGGTTCCGCGATGTTGTCCTCGCTCGTGATGAGCAACGACTTCCGCGAGGGATCCATGACCTCGGGCGGGAGCTGCACGCCAGCAGCATCGGTGCACTCGGGTGAGCCCACTGCCGCGTAGTGCACTGCGAGGGGATCTGCCTCTGGGCTGGCTCGCAGTCGTTCTCCGAGGGTGTACTCCGTGTCACGTTCGAGTCGAACCGGTTCAGCGCCGTTGAGCACAAGAACCTGTTCGCCATGGGTCGCGGTGATGTCCCAGTTGCTGGCATCGATGTCGACGAGTTCTTCATTGGCGAAGGCGACAGGGAGGATCGTTTTCTCGCCGGTCGCGGTGACCGGATGCGCCACGCGAAGGGCACATGTCGGGTCAGTGGTTGGAGAGAGATTGCCGGCCTGATCCTCCTGCACGGCAGACAGCGTGTAGTCACCGTTGCCGAGCGGCGGATCGAACGTGTACGTCCAGGTGTCGACTGAAACTGTCGCTTCACCGACGCGTTCGCCATCGACAATGATGTAGACGCGGGCTGCTTTCTCTACGCCCCCGCCAGTGATTGTCAGCGCGCCCTCCGAAGTTGGCGAGCTCGGGCACTCCATGGTTGGGGCTGTCGGCGGCTCGGTATCGACGAGCACGGTGACTCCCCATTGCGGGGGGTCGGTGTCTGGCTGCGGGTTCGACATGCCGCTGGTTGCGTGCCAGCCGAAGTCGCCTTGGTCGGTCTGGGCGGCTACGACCGTGTATGACCCATTCGTGAATGGTGCTGGTGGGGTGTATGTGTAGTTCCACGTTCCGGTCGCGTCGACGACAACATCTCCGGGCTCTACGCCGACATGGTCGCCGTCAATGATCGTTGTCAGGCCGGGCTCGGTAAAGCTCGTGATTCCCCTGCCCTCCGCGAGTTTCAGAGAGATCGTGTGTCCGGGCGTTCCAGTTCCCGACAGCGGCAGGCTATTCGTGGACGAGAGCCATGAGTCGTGGACGGGGTCCGTAATGACTGGCGGCTCCGGCAGGGCGAATTGATAGTTGTTGAACACGGTTGCAGGCGTGAACTTCATGAGATCCGCTTGCGGGGTCATGAACCCGTTGGCATCGAAGAGGTCACCGGCCTCGTAGAGGATCCGTGGAGCGCCATGGTCTGCGTTGGGCTCGTGCGGGTCACGAGACTCTGGCCAGACGAGGAGCCTGTAGAACCCGCTTCCTCCGGCATCGCGCATGTCAACTGAGCCGTCGACTCCGGTGCGCGCGGTGAGCCCTTGCGCTGCCTGATCCTCGGTCCAGCCGAGCTGCGGGGCGGTGGAAATCTGGTCGATGTTCTTGGAGATGAGTGTCACCGCGCTCGTGCCGCCGATACGCGGGACCACTCCGGTGACATGGATCGGGGCGGTATTGAGCGCCGTCACCAGGGAGCCGTCCTCGTGTACCCAGGCGTACCAGTAGCGGTCTGCGACGCTGCCGGCCGGACCCTTCTCGACATTCGCACTGCGGGTCGCAGGGTTGATGAGGTCGATAGAGATAGAGTTCGGCGGCACGACACCCGCTGGCCAGCCGTTCACCCCGTGATCGAGCGACATCCCCCAGCTCGCCTGCCCGCGGCTCCAGAGGCTAGCTGTCGCGTCGTATTGAATATTCAAAGCGGGGCCGACGACGGATCTTGCAATGTTCGCTCCGTAGTAGGCGTAGTATTCGAGCGGTTGCACGGTCCTCGCCCGGTTGGTCCAGGCGGAGCTGGTGCTCGTCGGAGGTGAGGGCTCGTACCCGAAATACAAGTTCATGGTGCTCAGCAACCCGCCGGGTGTGTTCCCGGTAGAAGAATTGGCGGGAATGTTCCGGTCGCCCTCAGCCGAAATGACGAGAAAATCGTGTCGACCGGAGGGGACGACTTTCTGCACGGTGTAGTACTGACCAACGTTTTTTGCCCACTCGTTCGCGCCTTCTTCGCCCCGACCCATGGTGCGGGTATACCGCAGGTGACTGCGTGTGACGTGGCTGTAATCGAAGCCGAGCCTGAGATACAGGCCGTTGACTGGTTGGAGTTCACCGGTCTCGGGGTGGACGAAACCGCGGGGGACCTTGAGGACAAAGTCGGCGCGAAACTCGTCGATGGAGTCGTCTTGCCTGTCGTTGAACGACAAGAGTTTTACGAGCTCGGGGGCTTCGAGCTCTGTTGTCGCGACGGCGCGTTGAGGCGCCGCGCCAATGTTGATCGCCGCTGTAGTCGTCGCAATAAGCAGTGCAATGAGCGCGAGCGAGACCGTTCTGACGGCGGTGCGCGCCCGCCGCCTCCTGTGCTTTCCGTGTGGCTCATTCCCCAGCTTGATCAGCGTATTCACCCCCCAGGTTTACGGGAAGTCAAACACGAAACACGTCAGTAGGGAATAGATAAAACCATGAGAGTGCCAATCTGTTACATAGGTTTCTCGGAGTTAAGGCGAGGTATCTGTCGGGACCTCGCCGACCACCGTCGGTAACTACGCACCCACTCTGGAAGCGCCGCAGGGGAGCACGGTACGCTCGGAACAGCTATGACACTTTCCACGTTCCCGCTCCGTACCGAGCGACTGTCCCTCCGTCCGCACCAGTCCGAAGACGCCGCTGCCCTGCAGCGCATCTATGCCATCCCAGAGGTGGCTCGCTTTTTGCTTGACGAACCCTGGACGAGTGAGATGGCAGCGGAGAAAGTCGCAGAGCGCATCCCCAAGGTGGACATCGATGGTCCTGCTGGTGCGATCATGCTCGTGATTGAGCGCGACGGTGTCGCAATCGGTGACGTGCAGCTCTGGCTCACCGATGTCGAGCGGCGGGTTGCCGAGATCGGCTGGGTGCTCGACCCAGCGTTTGGCGGGCAGGGGTTTGCGGCGGAAGCGGTGCGCGCGGTGCTCGAGCTGGCGTTCGCGCACTACCGCCTGCACCGCGTCACCGCGCAGATGGACGCACGCAATCTCGCGTCGGCGAAGCTCGCCGATGCGGTCGGCATGCGCCGGGAAGCGCACTTCCGTGAGGACTGGTGGAGCAAGGGTGAGTGGACCGACACGCTCGTCTTCGGCTCCCTCGGTAGCGATCGCAGCTAGCCCGTGACGCAGTAAACCCGCACGTGCCGGGTGCTGTTCAGTGCACTGATTTTGCAAGTTCGTCATGCCGAACTCTATAGTTATGTGTACCGAAGGGTGCGTGGCGCGCATAGTGCGCCTGCTTCCCTGTCCATCGAGTAGACGGAGTACATCGAGTTGCCCACAGTCAAGCAGGTTCGCAGGTTTGCCCCTTTCGTCCTTCCCGCAGCGGTGGCGGCCGCACTGACGCTCTCTGGCTGCGCGAGCCCCGCGGCGAGCGGCGACACCGAATCGCCCGATGACAGGCCAGTCGTACTCACGACGTTCACCGTGCTTTCCGATATTGCCGAGAACGTCGCCGGCGAGCACTTGCGGGTCGAATCGATCACGAAGGTTGGCGCCGAGATCCACGGGTATGAACCCACCCCGGGCGACATTCGCCGTGCGAGTGAGGCCGACCTCATTCTCGATAATGGCATGGGTCTTGAGGCCTGGTTTGAGCAGTTCGTCGGCGACCTCGACGTGCCTCACGCGGTGGTCACTGAGGGGGTCGAAGCGATCGATATTCGCGAGGACGCATACAGCGGCATGCCTAACCCACACGCCTGGATGAGCCCATTGAATGTCCAGGTCTACGTCGACAACATGGTTGCGGCCTTCGGCGAGATCGACCCGGAGCACGCTCGAGAGTACGAAGAGAACGGTGCGGCATACAAGACCGAACTCCAGGAGGTGCAGGATGAGCTCGTAGCCGAGCTCGCCGAGTTGCCCGCGAACCAGCGTGCGCTCGTGACCTGCGAGGGGGCGTTTTCCTACCTTGCCCGCGACGCAGGGCTCACCGAGAAGTACATCTGGGCGGTGAATGCTGAGCAGCAGGCAACCCCGAAGCAGATTGCCTCAGCCATCGAGTTCGTGCGCGACAATGAGGTTCCAGCCGTGTTCTGCGAATCTACGGTGTCGCCCGCGCCGATGGAGCAGGTCGTCGAGGCAACGGACGCCGAGCTTGGTGAGGTGCTCTATGTCGACTCGCTCTCTGAATCCGACGGTCCGGTGCCGACGTACCTTGATCTCATTCGACATGATGCGCGCGCGATTGTCGCGGCACTGACGGGTGAGCAGCGGTGACCGCCCCGGCGATCCAGGTGAGCGACGTCACCGTGCACTACGGCGACGTGTTGGCGCTTGACGGGGCATCCCTCACGCTCGAACGCGGAAGGGTCTGCGGGCTCGTCGGGATGAACGGCTCGGGCAAGTCGACGCTGTTTAAGACAATTATGGGGATGGTCCGCCCGGACACCGGCAGTGTGTTGATCGCGGGCCAGCCCCCAGCGAAAGTGCGCAAGACTGGCGCAGTCGGATATGTGCCGCAGAGTGAGGATGTCGACTGGGGGTTTCCGTTGTCGGTGCGCGACGTCGTCATGACTGGGCGCTACGGCAACATGGGCCTCACTCGACGTCCGAAACCTGCGGATCACAGGGCAGTTGAGCATGCGCTTGAGCGGGTCGAGCTCACGGAGTTCGCGGATCGGCAGATTGGTCAACTCTCAGGTGGCCAGAAGAAGCGAACCTTTGTTGCCCGTGGCATCGCGCAGGGCGCGACTACGCTGCTGCTCGACGAGCCCTTCGCGGGTGTCGATAAGCGGTCTGAAGCGACAATTACGCGGCTGCTGCGTGAGCTCGCGGCGGAAGGCGCGACAGTGCTCGTCTCCACGCACGACCTGCATGCGCTGCCGGAGCTTGCCGACGAGGCGATCCTGCTCATGCGACGTGTGCTTATGCACGGCCCTCCCGGTGATGTGCTGCGGCCCGATAACCTTGCGCGGGCCTTCGGGCTGGACGTGCTCGATCGGGGTGAGGCCGCGTGAATGCGTTCGACCTCGTCCTTGAGCCGCTCACATACGACTTCATGGTGCGCGCACTCGCGACGACGCTCATCGCATCGATTGTCTGTGCAGTGCTCTCCTGCTGGCTGGTGCTGATTGGCTGGTCGCTCATGGGTGACGCCGTTTCGCATGCGGTGCTCCCTGGTGTCGTGCTTGCCTACATTGTCGGGGCGCCCTTCGCGCTCGGCGCGGTCGTGTTCGGCTTTCTCGCGGTTGCGCTCATTGGCGCGGTGCGAGACACGAGCCGCGTGAAGGAGGATGCGGCGATCGGGATCGTGTTCACCACGCTGTTCGCGCTCGGGCTCGTACTGATCTCGGTGACTCCATCTCAGACTGACCTGAACCACATTATTTTTGGGAACCTCCTTGGGGTGTCGAAGGCCGACCTGCTGCAGATCGCCATCCTTG
>JAGNOB010000046.1:6480-8626 GCA_017990305.1 Leucobacter sp. | reverse complement strand
CTGACGCCACAGGGGGCGGGGAATTTCAGTGCAATCAAGGACATCGCGCAGCTTCTACGGAGGCGGTTTGAGCCTCGTGCTCGTGGCGGGGATGCTGGGCGCAAGTACGCCGGCACTCGCCGCCGAGTCAACCGTGGCGAACGTTGCTGAGCTCAAGTCGGCGATCGAGGCCCTCCCAGCGGGCGCCTCGACAATCACGCTTGACCCGAGCTTTGCTCCGGTGGGTGCAACTCCCGCCATCTCGCTACCCGAGAACGTCGATCTCACCCTCACAGGCCCAGGCGCGACTATCTCGAAGGAAGCCGGTGCTTCCGGCCGCCACCTCGACCTCGTCGGCAACAAGTCCCAGACAGTCACCATCGTTGACCTCGTCTTCGAGGGTCACAACCCGGCCGATCCCGATGGTGAGGCTGGCGGCGTTGGCGGCGGCGGCGTTGGCATTCGCGAGGTCGACAAGGTTACGGTGAGCAAGGCGACGTTCTCGGGAATCGATGGATCTGCTGGCCTTGCCCTTGGCGGTGTCACAACGTTGAACGTTGACAACTCGAGCTTCATGGGCAACCGTGCGGCAGCCGGTGCTGCCATCGAGCTCCCGAACGGCATCAACGCCACAATCACTGACTCCACGCTGCACAAGAATTGGGGCACCCAGCCCGGGTACTCCGGCGGAGCTCTTCGCCCGCAGCGCATGACGAACCTCACCATTGAGCGCTCCGTCTTCAGCGGCAATGTCTCGTACACCCGTGGTGGCGCAATTGCTTTTCACCAAATGGAGGGATCGCTCACCGTACGCGACAGCGTCTTCTCCGACAACAGTGTTCCCCTCGCAGCGAGCAACACCACGCTCAACGACGGCGGAGCGATCGCCGTCAATGAGATGCCCATCGAAGGGCCGCAGTCAGGTAAGACTCTCATCACCGGAAGCACGTTCAGCGGAAACGTTGCCGCCGACGAGGGTGGCGCGCTGCTGATTCAGTCGGGCAACGGCTCCGAAGCAACGATCCAGAACAGTACGTTCTACGCGAACCGCGCCGAGGGCAAGCAGCAAACCTACGACGACACGAGCGGCGGCGGCGCGATCGAAGCGTTCGGCACCCCGCTCACGCTCGAACACAACACCTTTGTGAATAACTTCGCGCACAAGGGCACCGCGTTTCTGGGCCACCAGCGTGGAGGCGCTGTCTCGGCAACCGGAGATACTGCTTTCCTGAAGGCGCAGCCGCTCACGCTGTCACACAACCTGTTCGTTGGAAACGACGTGGGCTTCGATGACGGTTCCCCGGCACCTTCGAGCGCATACCGTCAGGTGTCCGCGCGCGGCGGTATCGAGACGCTTCTGGGCGAAGAAGACACGGTGTCGGCTATCGACGATTCCCCCGGCGCACCAGCGCTCACCAGGGATGACCTCTTCAAACGATACCCGGATCGCAAAGAGAACCCCGCCGACGGCGACGAGTCAGACTTCACGCCGTTCGCAGGAGACGTGCACGCGACCAACGTTGGCGTAGATAACGGCACGTCAATCGACCTCGCCGTCGTCAATCGCGCAGCCGTACTCGGCGATGACAACGCGAAGCCCGCCAAAAACGACAGCGGAGTTGTCGCTGGCGATGCCCGCACGGGAACGCCGCAGTCCCCCGGAACCTTCGTGTTTCACCCCGCGGATGAGGGCTTCCTCACCGGCCTAGCCGACAACATCGGAGACGGCTCATCGACCATCGAGATGGATCAGCGTCAGCTGCCGGTGGACAATCCGGCGGACGCCGGTTCACTGCAGCAGGCGTTCATCCGATACGACCCGAACGGCGGCGATTGGGCTGACTACGTAGACGCGCCCTTCGACGGCAAGCGAGTTGTACAGCGCGATGACGCGGCACTGGTCTGGATGGTCGGCGCAATCGGCTCCGACTCGATCGCCGAGCCCGAGCCCACTACACCGCCTGCTGGAAAGACATTTGTCGAGTGGAACACCGAGGCTGACGGCAGCGGAACCGGCTACTCAACTAGTTCAATCGCTATCCCCGCGGGCAACCTCAGGCTCTACGCGATCTGGGAAGACATCCCGGTCGAGCAGGGCACCGTCACCGCCGAATACGTCGACGAAAACGGCGACCCGCTCCGCGACCCGATCGTCACCACCGGCGAC
>JAGNOB010000046.1:0-6380 GCA_017990305.1 Leucobacter sp. | reverse complement strand
GTCGACACCGACTACACGACCGAACAGCTCGCATTCGAGGGCTACGACTTCGTGAAGGTTGAAGGCGCCACCAGCGGCACGATCACCAGCGAACCGATCACCGTCCGCTACATCTACAAGAAGCAGACACCCCCGGTCGAGCAGGGCACCGTCACCGCCGAATACGTCGACGAAAACGGCGACCCGCTCCGCGACCCGATCGTCACCACCGGCGACGTCGACACCGACTACACGACCGAACAGCTCGCATTCGAGGGCTACGACTTCGTGAAGGTTGAAGGCGCCACCAGCGGCACGATCACCAGCGAACCGATCACCGTCCGCTACATCTACAAGAAGCAGAAGACTACTCCCCCGATTGACCCGGTACCGCCGGTTGTCGATCCGGGCCCTGGGACTACTCCGCCGAAGGGTGGACCGAACGGTTCTCTTGCGGAATCCGGTTCCAGCGTGGTCTGGCCGATCGTCGCTTCGGGTAGCGCCGTGCTGCTCGTCGCAGCGGGCCTGTTCCTGTACGGGCGCAGGCGCACAAAGGGCGGCTTCAGCAGCTAACGCCAAACTCAGTACTAGACGCAGCAGCGGCCGGCCACGAAAGTGGTCGGCCGCTGCTGCGTCTAGTAGCTGTTCACACCGGGGTCCCTGCCATCCCGATAAGCTATTCCCAACCGTGGATAGGAGGTGTGGGCCATGTTACTGTCACTCTGGATGATGACGCAGTTCGTGCTCCTCACCCTCGTTGTCGCCCTCGGTACTGTGCAGCCGCAGTCGCCCTCACTGGCCCTCCTCCTCGGTGCTGCCGGAATGCTGGCGTTTGCTCCAGTTGTGGCAGCTATTGTCCACTCTCGGAGAGTTCCCCTCGTGCCTGCCCTGCAGGGTCCGCACGTCCGTACCCGCACATCTGCGCCTCCAACGTTCAGCATTCCTACTGAGCCAGGCACCCCCGGCACGGTTCTCGCACGCGCCCCGTCTCGAAGCGGTTCACGCCTCAGTTGAACGGCCACCGCCTGTCGGGAGTCACACGCTAGGATTCGCGTGCGGCTTCGCGCCCAGCATCGCGTTCCGCGACCAGCGTTGACGACCGCGCCTGGCACGCCCGCGCGCAGTCATGTCCGTTCTCTCGAGGTGATCAGTCACACGACCCCACACACGAGACGAGAATCATGATGCATTTTTCCCAGACGCCGGCGGGCAGAGCCCGATGAACATTTACGAGTTCCTTCCGATCAAACTACTCATTCGCGGCGCCTATTGGTTGGTGACGACACTCAGCGATCTCTTCGAGCCGATAGCTGGCGCTCAAAGCGCCGCGATCGCGATCATCGCGCTGACGCTCGGTGTGCGTATCCTCCTGATCCCGGTGGGCCGCTCACAAGTGAAGGCGACGCTCGCCAGACAGCGGATCGCCCCTAAGCTCGCCGAACTTCAGCGCAAGTACAAGAATCCCGAAGTGTTGCAGCGCAAGACGATGGAGCTGTATGCCGCCGAGAAGGCATCGCCGTTTGCGGGCTGCCTCCCTGTACTTGCGCAGATGCCGGTGCTCATGGCCGTCTACGGGCTCTTCATCTTGCCCGAGATCGATGGAGAGCCGAATGCGCTGCTGAGCAAGTCGTTCCTCGGGATTCGGTTAGACGCTAGTCTCACGGGCAACCTTTTTGGAGGCAGCATCACGGTCACGCACGCAGCCGTCGGGGTCGCGATTATGGTGCTCATCGGCATCGTCACGCAGACGTCCCGGCGCTTGCTCACTCCCCCGCCCGCTGCAGCCGCTCCGAAGCCGCAAAACATGCCGGAGGGCATGCCGGACCTCTCGGGGATGACGAAGATGATGAGCTTTGTTCCGTTCATCACAGTCTTCATCGCGGCTATCGTTCCCCTCGCTGCCGCGCTCTATCTTGCAACGACAACCACGTGGACACTGTGCGAGCGCCTCATACTCGGCAAGATCTACGGCACGCTGCCGCACTCGCAGAAGCCCGCCTCCGGGCAGTCTGAGGCCTAGTTTCGGGAGCGGGCCTGTTGCGAGCAGGCCCGTTCCCCACGCTACGCCCCGTCGCTGAGTGGGTATGCCCGCGCAACGCTTCATAGTGCAGTAGCAGGCACCCGCATCTCACGCCCCCAGGCGGCCCTCGTCGGGCGCAGGTTCGGCACCCCGAGCACTGTCGGGCCGGCCCCGTGCACCGCACGGAAGGCTCGTGAGAACGCGGGCAGGTGCGCGTAGCCGAGCTCGCGCGAGATCTCTGAGGGCGTCTCGCCGTCGCCGAGCTGGTTGCGGGCCCGCGTCATGCGGAGCAGTCTGAGCCAGGCCGCGAACTGTTCCCCCGCTTGCGAGGCGACGACGGCACAGAGCTCTCGCTCGCTCGCGCCGAGCCTCGCGGCCGCGGCCGTCAGGCCGAGTTCGGGCTCGCGCACGAAGCGGTTCGCCGCGCGGCCGAGGAGTTCGTTTTCTGGGGTCACGGCCGCACGCTGGGAGCCCGCGAGCACCGCCGCGAATCCGCGATCGGGATCCACGTCGACGACGCCGATACGCGTGTAGGTTGCGAGCACCGCCTCGAGCATGCTCGTCTGCTCGACGCCGCCGACGCGGGCGGGCCGGAGCGGCGCCCCGATGGGGCCGCTCAGCGCCGAGCGGAAGCCGAGCGGCAGCAGCAGTGTGCCGACGGGAATGCGGAACTCGTTCGGGGTTCCCGCGGGGATCACGACGGCGTCGCCCTCGGCCAGCGACAGCGTGCGGCCCCCGACGACGAGCTCGGCCCTGCCGATCGCCGACCAGACTGCGACGTGCGCGCCGTTCACTCGAGTCCACGTGCGTCGCGCCGCGGCAGCCGGGCCAGGCTGCCTCCCAATTTCTGCCTGGGTCTCGTACATGCAGGCGGCTCTCGAGCCTGCGCGCCACTGCCCGGGTGTCAGCCCAGTTGCCTCAGAAAACGCACGGGTGAAGGCCGCGAGGCTCTCGTAGCCGACGCGGTTCGCGACCCATTCGAGGTCGCGACCATCGGAGATCAGTTCGGCGCCCGAGCGCATTCGCTGCCTGCGCGCCCATGCGGTGAGCGTCCATCCTGTTTCCGCATGGAACCGGCGCTGCGCTGTGCGCAGGCTCCACCCGGGCGCCGCGGCATCGACGGCAGCCGCGAGCCCGAGTCGGGGGTCGCTCGCGAGCAGCTCTGCGACGGCGCGGAGCTCTTCCGATCGGGGCGCTGGCGGAGCGGGCAACGGCTCGGGGCTCGCGCCCCGCACCTCGAGCTGCGTTGGTTTACGGATCCCGTCGAGGTGGCCGAGTGCGTGCGAGAACGCGTGCAGGAGCCCCGGAAGCCCGTGCTCGGGGATGCGTACGAGCGTTGGGGCCGTCTGCCCTGCCCCATCTGCCGGAACGGGCAGTACGATCGCGCCGGGTGCGGGGGTGACCCCGACGAGCTCGCCCGCCGGCACCCACAGCCCTGCTCCCGCGCTGACGGTGCGCGCCGATTCGCCCACAGTCACCTCGGCCGCGCCCCTGAGCACGGCGTAGAGCATGGCCTCGGAGAGGCGAACGGGCGGCAGCGTGACGGCTGGTAACACGGTGTCGTTTCCAATCAACAGATGAAGGTAAGGCTTGACTAACTTTGAGGATAGCGCGCACCGCTGTGCCGTCACTCAACTTTAGACACACTCGGAGGTCTTCCGCATGGCTAGACGCCTGCCCACACTCCTCGCCGCCGCAGCCGCGGCGGCACTGCTGCTCGCCGGCTGCAGTTCGGCAACCCCAGAGCAAGCCGCCGCAGACACCGCGAGCGACGCGAACGGCGACTGGCCGCGCACGATCGAGCACGCCGCCGGATCCACAACGATCGACGAGAAGCCACTGCGCATCGTGTCGGTGGCGCCGTCCATGACGGGCGGACTACTCTCAATCGAGGCGCCGCTCGTCGCGACAGGCGCGGCCCCTGTCACGCCGCTCTCCGACGAAAACGGCTTCTTCACGCAGTGGGCAGACGTCGCGGTCGAGCGCGGCGTCGAGGTCGCCTACAAGGATCTCGAACTCGATATCGACGCCGTCGACCAGTTCGAGCCCGACCTCATCATCGGTGCCGCGAACGGCGGCGACAACGCAATGGACGCCTACGAGCAGCTCTCGGAGATCGCGCCGACGGTGCTCCTCGATTACGGCGACGCCACCTGGCAGGAGCTGACAACGCAGCTCGCCGAGATGACCGGCCTTGAAGACAAGGCCGTCGAGGTGCTCGCCGAGTACGACGGCTGGGTCGCCGAGCAGGCAAAGCAGCTCACCCTGCCGCCGCAGCCGACGACCGCGCTCATCTACATGGGCGCTGAGGGATCGTGGCCCTTCGCCCCTGACAGCCCGCAGGCGATGCTGCTCAGCTCGCTCGGCTTCGACTACCAGCCGCCGAAGGACGAGTTCCTCACCGAGGGCCAGGGCGGCCGCGTCGGTATCCTCACGAGCGAGAACGCGCCGGACGGCCTGGCAGGCGCTGAGACGATCATGGTTGTCGCGATGCTCGGTGGCGACCCCGTCGCCGAATTCTCGAGCGACCCGCTGCTCGCGAACCTCCCCGCGATCACCAACGATCGGGTCTTCACGATGGGCACCGACGCTTTCCGCCTCGACTACTACAGCGCAAAGCTGACCGTCGAGCTGCTCGTGGACACCTTCTCGGGCTAACGAGTGCTTGATACCGCCGACACGGCCGACACCGCCAAGTCCGCGGCCACGCGGAGCGCCGAGGCACTAAGCCCTCGGCGCTCCGTCGCGCGCCGCACTGCCCTGCTCATGGTGGGGTCAGCGATCCTGCTCGCAGTCACCGCCGTGATCGGCATCGGCTTGGGATCGAACCCGATCCACCCGGCAACCGTCGTCGAGGCGGTCTTCGCATACGACCCAACGAACAACGCCCACCTCGTCGTCGTGCTGTCGCGCGTGCCGCGGATTCTTCTCGGCGTCGTCGTCGGCGCCGCCCTCGGCCTCGCTGGCACGCTCATGCAGTCGGTCACCCGCAACCCGCTCGCCGACCCGGGCATCCTCGGCGTCAACGCCGGCGCCTCGCTCGCCGTCGTCATCGCTATCGCGTTCCTCGGCGTGCAAAACGTCAGCGGCTACATCTGGTTCGCCTTCGTCGGCGCGGGGGCCGCCGCCGCTCTCGTCTACATGCTCGGGAGCGCGCGTGGCAACGCGGGCACCCCGGTGCGGATCGCGCTCGCCGGCACGGCGGTGAGCATCGTCATCGGCGCGCTCACGCAGATGGTGCTGCTCAGCAACGAGGCGGCCTTCAACAGCTTCCGGTTTTGGGCGATCGGCTCACTGCAGGGCCGCGACTTCGACGTGATCCTCACGGTACTGCCGTTCATCGCGATCGGTATCCTCGCGAGCCTCGCGCTCGTTGCGCCGCTCAACGCGATCACCCTCGGCGACGACGTGGCAACCGGGCTCGGCACGAACACCACGGCCGCGCGCATCGGCGTCGCGTTCGCCGTCGTGCTGCTCGCCGGAGCCGCGACCGCTGCGGCTGGGCCCATCGGCTTCATCGGCCTCGGGGCCGCACACATCGCCCGCTTCTTCACCGGCAACGAGCACCGCCGCCTCATCCCCGCCTCCGTGCTGCTCGGCGCGACGCTGCTCGTCGTCGCCGACACCCTCGGCCGTATCGCCGTCGCACCGGCGGAGCTTCAGACCGGCGTCGCCGCCGCGCTCTTCGGCGGGCCGCTCTTCGTCGCCCTTGTCCGTTCACGAAAGGTAGCCGCACTGTGACCGGGATCCCATCGTCCGCTGTGACTGCAGCCGTGCCCTCGGCAGCAGCCCCCTCAGCGATCTCGACGCCGGTGCTGCGCATCGCGGGCACCTCGATCCGCATCCGCCCTCGGCTCATCGTTGTCGGCGCGGTCGCGCTCCTCGTGCTCGCCGCCGCGATCGTCGCGTCGCTCATGGTTGGCACCGTCAGCCTCGGCTTCGGCGATCTCGCGGCCGTGTTCGCCGGCGAAGCGAAGCCATCACTCGAGCGCAGCGTGTTTGGCCGACGGCTCCCGCGCGCGCTCACCGCAGCCTTCGTTGGTGCGCTCCTCGGGATGAGTGGTGCCGTGTTCCAGTCGATCTCCCGCAACCCGCTCGGCTCCCCCGACATCATCGGTTTCACCTCGGGCGCCGCGACCGCGGCGGTGTTCCAGATCATCGTGTTCGGCGGCGGCATGCTCGCGACCGCCCTCGCCGCGATCATCGGCGGCATGGTCACGGCCCTCGCCGTGTACTTCCTTGCGCGCCGCGACGGCGTCACTGGCGGGCTCAGGCTCGTGCTCGTCGGCATCGGGGTCGGCGCAGTGGTGAGCGCGTTCTCGGCGCTGCTCATCGCGCGCGCCGACATCAACGACGCGATGGTCGCCCAGCTCTGGGGGTC
>JAGNOB010000045.1 GCA_017990305.1 Leucobacter sp. | reverse complement strand
AACTCAGACTGCAGCTGGCGCAGTCCGTCGCCGAACGTCTTGCCAATGCGCTGGCCCTCCGCGAGCAGGTCGAGCTTCTCGATCTGCTCGAAGACCGCAACAGCTGCCGCGCACGAAACGGGGTTGCCGCCGAAGGTGCCGCCGAGGCCACCAGGCAACGACTTGTCCATGATCTCGGCGCGTCCGGTGATACCCGACAGCGGGAGGCCGCCGGCGATGCCCTTTGCGGTGAGGATAATGTCGGGTTCGACTCCGAAGTGCTCGATCGCAAACATCTTGCCTGTGCGGGCCATACCGGCCTGCACCTCGTCGGCGATGAACACGATGCCGTTTTCCTTGCACCATGCGGCGAGCGCGGGCAGGTAACCGTCGGCGGGAACGACGAAGCCGCCCTCGCCCTGCACTGGCTCGACGACGAGGCAGGCGAGATCCGCGGCCCCCGCGGTCTTCTCGAGATGGTTAATGGTGCGCTTCGCGGCTTCCGCGCCGGTCAGGCCGTCGTGCAGTGGGTGCGAGTTCGGCGCACGGTAGACATCGCCAGCGCGTGGGCCGTAGCCGAGCGCGTAGGGCGAGCCCTTGTGGTTCATGCTGCTCGTGAGCATCGTGCGGCCGTGGTAGCCGTGTTCGAGCACTGCTACGCCGGGACGCCCGGTGTGCTTGCGGGCGATCTTGACGCCGTTTTCGACGGCCTCGGCGCCCGAGTTCATCAGCAGCGTCTTGTAGTCACCCTGGCCGGGTGCGTGCTCGGCGAGGAGCTCTGCGACACGCACGTAGGGCTCGTACGCGTTCATGGTGAAGAGCGTGTGGGTGACCTTGCCGAGTTGTTCGCGGGCTGCCTCGACGACAGCTTCGTCGGTGTGGCCGATTGTGGTGACGCCGATGCCGCCACATACGTCGATGAGCTGATTGCCGTCGACGTCAACAACGATCGAATCGTGCGCGCGCTCGATGTATACCGGGAAGACGGTGTGCACGCCGGGCGGGACAACCTTCTTGCGGCGCTCGTGGATTTCCTGCGAGCGTGGCCCGGGAATCTCGGTAATGAGCTTCCGCTCTTGGGTAATTTCTGCTTCCAACATGTCTGAGCTCATGCAACAAGCTTACTCCTGGTGCTCCGAGGACTCTACGATAGTTCTATGCGTAGCGAACACGAGTACCTCATCGAAGTCGAGTGGCGTGGGAATCGAGGTACCGGGACGAGCGGATACCGCGAATACGGGCGAGAACTCGTCATTCGCGCGGAGGGAAAAGCCGAGCTGGCCGGTTCGGCCGACCCCACCTTCCACGGTGACCGGGATCGGTGGAACCCAGAGGAGTTGCTGGTGACCGCGCTCGCGCAGTGCCACATGCTGTCGTATCTGCATATGGCTGTGCGCGCGGGGGTCGTTGTGACTGGCTATGTGGATCGTGCGGTTGGAGTGATGCGGCAGTCCGGTCTGGGCGGCGAGTTCACGCTCGTGACACTGCGACCCGAGGTGACGGTGGCTGAGCACTCAATGGTCGAGGCGGCTCTGGCGGCCCACGCAGAGGCGTTTGAGAACTGTTTTATTGCGCGATCGGTGAACTTTCCGGTCCGTCACGAACCCAAGATCACGGTCGCGCAGCAGGGCTAGACGCCGGGAAAGCCGCTGGCGGCGTAACACGGCAGCGGGTGCCTCTCACTGGCAATACAATGGAGCCCATGGCCAAGTCGTCTTCGTTCTCCGTATCCACGCCGATCTTCTATGTGAATGACGCGCCCCACATCGGGCATGCGTACACCGAGGTGGCCGCGGACGTGCTCGCCAGGTGGCACCGTCAGGCCGGCGACGACACGTTCTTCCTCACCGGGACGGACGAGCACGGTCAGAAGATCCTGCGCACCGCGACGGCGAATGGCGTCCACCCGAAAGAGTGGGCCGACCGCCTCGTCGAGACCTCATGGATCCCGTTGCTCGACACCATCAACATTTCGAACGACGATTTCATCCGCACCACCGATGCCCGCCACAAGGCTGGTGTCGAGGTCTTCCTGCAGCGCCTGCACGACGACGGCCACGTCTACGCCGGCGAATTCGAGGCGCTGTACTGCGTCGGCTGTGAAGAGTTCAAGCCGAAGAGTGAGATCGTTGACGGCGAGGGCGCGTACGAGGGCGAGAAGGTGTGTTCGATCCACTCGAAGCCGCTCGAACTGCTGCACGAGAAGAACTACTTCTTCAAGATGAGTGCGTTCCAAGAGCGCCTGCTCGCGCTCTACGAAGAGCGCCCCGACTTCGTGCAGCCCGCGAGCGCCCGCAACGAGGTCATCGCGTTTGTCCAGCAGGGCCTTGAGGACCTGTCGATCTCGCGCACCTCCTTCGACTGGGGCATCCCCATTCCGTGGGATTCTTCGCACGTCACCTACGTCTGGTTCGACGCGCTGCTGAACTACATCACCGCTCGCGGCTACGGCGCGAACCCCGAGGACCCGGCCGCTGAGCTCAAGCACTGGCCGGCCGCGCAGATCGTCGGGAAGGACATCCTCCGCTTCCACGCGGTCATCTGGCCGGCGATGCTCATGGCCGCGGGGCTCGAGGTGCCTTCGAACGTGTTCGCGCACGGCTGGCTGCTCGTCGGTGGCGAAAAGATGTCGAAGTCGAAGCTCACCGGTATTGCACCGAACGAGATCACGGACACCTTTGGTGCTGACGCGTTCCGCTACTACTTCTCGCGCGCCGTCTCCTTCGGGCACGACGGCTCGTTCAGCTGGGAAGACCTCGCGGCCCGCTACCAGGCAGAGCTTGCGAACGGCTTCGGCAACCTCGCGAGCCGACTGCTCGCGATGAACGTGAAGTACTTCGAGGGGCGCGTGCCCGAGGCAGGTCAGGAGACCGAAGCCGACGCCGCGATCCGCGAACTCGCCGCTCGAGCCGCTCGTGAGGCAGACGCCCACATCAACGAGTTTGCTATCCACGAGGCGCTGAGCGTGACGTGGGAGCTCGTGGACGCGCTGAACGGCTACATCACTGAGCAGCAGCCGTGGGTGCTCGCGAAAGATGAAGCCCAGCGCGAGCGACTCGGCACGGTGCTCTACACCGTCACCGACGGCCTGCGCGTACTGGCTGAGCTGCTGCACCCGGTGATCCCCGAGTCGACCGCAAAGCTCTGGCATGCGCTCGGAGCTGAGGAGACGCTGGGCGACCTCGACGCGCAGCCGATCCGCGAGGCCGGCACCTGGGGTCGCCTGCCCGCGGGCACCCAGCAGCACCCGCTCGCTGTGCTGTTCCCGCGGATCGAGACCGAGGGCGACAGCAAGTGACCGCCGCCGAGGGCGGCACGCCCTCCAAGACCCCGGCGGGCGGTCTCAGGAAGCGAAACACTGACGGCGGGAGTGAGGCGAAGGATCGCGCCCAGCCGCGTCCGGAGAATCCCGAGCCGCTGCCGGTTCCCGTCTACGACAACCACACCCACATGGAGTTCGAGTCTGGCGCCGAGGTACTCGACCCGCTCGAATCGCTCGCGCGGGCCGAGGCCGTCGGAGTGCGCGGCGTGGTGCAGGTTGGCACAGATCTGGAGACGAGTCGCTGGAGCGCGGAGTTCGCCGCGAATGACGCCCGCGTGCTCGCCGCCGTCGCACTGCACCCGAACGAAGCGCCGCGCCTCGCCGCGGCCGGCTCGCTCTCCGAGCACCTCTCCGAGATAGCCCGGCTCGCTACGCAACCGCGCGTGCGCGCGGTTGGGGAGACCGGACTCGACTTCTTCCGAACTGGAGAGGAAGGCCGAGACGCGCAGTACGAGTCGTTCGAGACGCACATCGAGATCGCCAAGGCCAATGGCATTGCGCTGCAGATCCACGACCGCGACGCGCACGACGAGGTCGTTGCGACGCTCACCCGCGTCGGAGCACCCGAGCGCACCGTGTTCCACTGCTTCTCTGGCGACGCTGCGCTTGCGCGCATCTGCAACGAGCGCGGTTGGTACATGTCGTTCGCAGGCACGATGACGTTCAAGAACGCCCCAGCCCTGCGGGAAGCGCTCGCGGTTGCCCGGCCCGAGCTCGTGCTCGTCGAGACCGACGCGCCATTCCTCACCCCCGAGCCCCTCCGCGGGCGCCCGAACGCGCCCTACCTCATGCCGCACACCGTGCGTCGTCTCGCAGAGGTTCAGGGCCGCGACCTCGCGGCAGTCTGCGAGCAGCTCGCAGCGAATACCGAACGCGTGTACGGCACGTGGGATATGGACACCGATGAGTAGCGCACTGCTCGGCCCCGTCGAAGTTCGCGAGCTTGCGGAGCGACTCGACGTCTCGCCGACGAAGAAGCTCGGCCAGAACTTCGTGATCGACCCGAACACCGTCCGCAAGATTGTCAGGCTCGCAGGTGTCGAATCCGGGGACCTCGTCATTGAGATTGGGCCCGGCCTCGGCTCGCTTACGCTCGGCATCACCGAGATCGGCGCCGACGTCACCGCAATTGAGATTGACTCGCGCCTCGCCGCGGAGCTACCGAACACCATCCGCGCGATGCAGCCCGAGGCCGCTGATCGGTTCCGCGTGATCCACACGGACGCGCTCGATCTCTCCTCGGAGCACCTCGCGACGCTCCCGGGACAGCCGACCGCGCTTGTCGCGAACCTGCCGTACAACGTGTCGGTGCCGATTCTCATGCACCTGCTCGAGCTCATTCCGGGACTCGAGCGTGGCCTCGTCATGGTGCAGGCCGAGGTTGGCTATCGGATCGCAGCCGGCCCAGGCTCAAAGGAGTACGGCTCGCCGAGCGCCAAGGCCGCCTGGTACGGCGAGTGGGGGATCGCTGGCACCGTGAGCCGCCGCGTATTCTGGCCGGTTCCCGGCGTTGACTCGGTGCTCGTGTCCTATGCGAAGCGCGCCGAGCCCATCGGCACGGAGGCCGAGCGCGTGCGCACATTTGAACTCGTGAACGCTGCCTTCGCGCAGCGCCGCAAGATGGTTCGCCAGGCTCTGCAGCCTGTTCTCGGGGCCGAGCGCGCCGTAGAAATCATCGAGGCAGCGGGCATCGCGCCGACCGCACGGGCCGAACAGCTCCACATCACCGACTTCCTCGCCATCGCTCGCAGCGGGCAGTAGCAGAGTTGCGCTAGCGTAGGAACCATGCGGACCGACCAGCGACGATCGATCACCGTGCGAGCGCCCGGCAAGATCAATGTGTACTTTCGTGTGGGGGCACTCCAGGAGGACGGCTACCACGAGGTAGCGTCGCTCTACCAGGCGGTGTCACTCTTCGAAGAGGTCACAGCTGTCGAGTCAGACAGCTTCACGCTGCGCTTCGGCGGACCGATCGAGACGGCGGGCTTGCCCGTCGACGACACGAACCTTGCGATCCGCGCGGCGAAGCTCCTCGCTGCGCACACCGGGTACCGGGGCGGGGTGGATCTCACCGTGCTCAAACGCGTCCCGATTGCCGGCGGCATGGGCGGGGGATCGGCAGACGCCGCCGCAACGCTGCTCGCGTGTGACGAGCTCTGGGGGACGGGGGTTGGCCGTGCGGGGCTTGTCGCGCTCGCTGCCGAGCTGGGAGCTGATGTGCCGTTCGCGCTCGAGGGAGGCACCGCTGTCGGCACTGGCCGCGGCGACGAACTCAGCCCAGCGCTCGCGAAGGGCACCTTCCACTGGGTGCTCGCGCTCTCCGACGGGGGGCTTTCGACGCCCGAGGTCTACACCATGCTCGACCAGCACCGCGACGACCACCGCACAGAGCTCGGGCAGCAGCCCGAGTACGTGAAGGTCGAGACTGCTGTGCTGCAGGCGGTGCGGGTTGGCGACGCCGAATCACTCGCCGATTCGATGCACAACGACCTGCAGGCGGCGGCGCTGCGGCTCGCACCCGAACTGTCGCAGCTCCTCGAACTCGGCGAATCGCGCGGCGCACTCGCCGGGATTGTGTCGGGGTCGGGGCCAACTGTCGCGTTCCTCGTCGAAAGCGCCCAGGAGGCCTCTGAGCTGCGGTCCGTACTCATGCGTGCCGGCATCAGCGCCCTCACCGCAACCGGCCCCGTGCACGGGGCGCGGGTCATCGAAGGCTAGCTGCCGAGTCGGGAACTTCGGCGGCGCTATCTCGCTTCGCGCAGCCTGCTGAGACCGGCCGTAAACGCGCCCGCATCGTACCCATCGATGAGCGACGTCTGGAGAATCTGCGAATAGATGATGCTGATCATGAGGCGAGCGAGGGAGTCCGCCTGCTGCGGAGCTGAAGCACATTGCTCGTCTGCCGTGGCCAGCCAGCGCTCGGAGTAACCAGTGAGCACACCGAGGGCCCGACCGTATACCTGGTTGACGGCGGCTCGGACATCCGGGTTCGTGGCAGCCTCTCCCCAGATCTGCACGATCATGCCGCTCGGGATCTCCGCATTCGTGATGCCTGAGTGGATCCGGTCGATGAGATCGTCTGGGGTCGGGAGAGGCTGGGTGCTCGCCATCTTCTCGACCCCGGAGAAGATGCTCGTGAACGCGGTCTGGGCGACATAGGCGATGATGTCGTGCTTGCCAGTGAAATGGGTGTAGATCGCTCCGGCAGAGAGCTCAGAAGCTGTGACGATGTCGGCGATTGAGGTCAGGTGGATTCCACGCTGGGCGAACTGGGCGATGGCGGCGTGCGCGATCTGATCGCGCCTTGCCTGCATGTGCTCGGGGCTGACTTTTGGCACGGAGCGCCTCCCAGCGTTAGCGAATGAATGCACTCCAACCTAGCAGCAGCGTCACCCTTGCGGTTCAGCGAGGTGCGCGGCTGGGCGGCCTGGGCTACACGTATCCGCGCAGCTCCACCGTGCTAGCGACCCTGTCGAGTGCAATCACGTATGCGGCTTCACGGAGCGTGGTTTGCTCGGCGACGGCGGTGTCGTAGACGCGGTTGAATGCAACGGTCATTCGTTCGCGCAAGGTCTCGTTGAACTGCTGTTCGTTCCAAGTGAACTGTTGGATATTCTGTGTCCATTCAAAGTAGGAGCCGGTCACTCCGCCACCGTTTGCGAGAATATCTGGAATCACCGTGATTCCCCGCTCGCCAAGTACCTCGTCTGCGTCGGCCGTAACGGGATGGTTTGCTCCCTCGAGCACGAGTGACGCCCGAATGTCCTGGACGTTCGCGGTGGTGATGCTGCCACCCAGCGCTGCCGGGATGAGGACGTCACAGTCGATGGTGAGCACCTCACTGTTTTCCAACGGCTCGTGCGGGGTGCCGGCCTCCCGCACGCCTCCGCCGGCCTCCACGGCCCGGATGAGCTCGTCGATATCGAGCCCGCCGTCGTTACTGATCCCACCGTGCACGTCGCTGACGGCAACGATACGTGCCCCGAGTGCATTGAGTTCGTGGGCGGCCCACGACCCCACGTTCCCGAACCCCTGCACCGCGACGCGGCAGCCGCGGAGGTCCCAGCCAGTGCGTCGCGCGTAGGCCTCGAGAACGTATGCCAGCCCCCGGCCTGTTGCGGCGGCCCGACCCGGAGCTCCCCCGAGTTCCAGAGGCTTACCCGTCACCACCGCGGGGGAGTAGCCGTGCCTGCTGCTGTATGCATCCATGAACCAGGCCATCGTGCGCGCATCAGTCCCGACGTCAGGTGCTGGTATATCGCGGTAGGTGCCAAGTACGTGGCCGAGAGACAGTGCGAGCCGGCGAGTCAGCGCTTCGAGCTCTCGCGCAGAGAACTGGCTCGGGTCAATCTGCAAACTGCCCTTGGCACCTCCGAGCGGAAGATCAAGGAGGGCGGTCTTCCACGTCATAAGCGAGGCGAGGGCTCGTACCTCATCCAGATCTGCGTCAGGGTGGTAGCGGATGCCACCCTTGTAGGGGCCGCGCGCGCCGTTGTGTTGGACTCGGTGTCCGCGAGCGACGAACAAGCTGCCGTCGTCCCGGCGAATGGGGACCTGCACGCTCGTTTCGCGGTAGTTCGTTGCGAGGACTGAGGCTGTGTCGCTGCTCAGGTTGATCGTGCGCGCTGCGCGATCGACAAGGGAACGCACTGAAGCCTCAATAGAGGTCTCTGCGCCGGAGGCTGTGGCCGTGGCTGCCGTAGTGTCTTGCATGGTGCTCCTTAAGTGTCGGAAATGCCCGGTTCGTGCTGAGGTCGAGGTGGGGCCGGTCACGCGGCAACCGGTCGAGTAGGCGCTGGCGCTCGCGAGGGCGTCACGGGTGTGCGGCTCACGGCAATGAGTGCGAGTCCCAGAACGACCCAAATCACC
The DNA here is from genome assembly GCA_017990305.1 of Leucobacter sp. GTDB lineage: Bacteria > Actinomycetota > Actinomycetes > Actinomycetales > Microbacteriaceae > Leucobacter. The sequence goes on along the minus strand of JAGNOB010000045.1, from coordinate 466 downwards.
AGGGTCCACCACTGTGCCGCGGTGGCGGCCTCGGGGAAGTAGCTGATGGAGCGAGCCAGGGTGGAAGTGGCTCCTGGGATGAGCCCCTGCCCGATCGCCCCTAGGCCGCCAGGCAGAAACTGCGAGGGAACAGCGAAGGCGGCCCAAGGCATTGCCGCAAGGAGAGTGAGGGCGGCAGCGATTCCGAGGCCAGCACGGCCGAGCAGACTGTGTAGCCCGACGAACAGCGCGCTCATGGCGGTGACAGATAACGAGAGGGCAAGCCACACGAGGCCGAACGGCCCGGGATACGCCTGGAGCCAGGTGCCAAGGATAAGCGTGAGGATGAGACCGCCCCCGATGCCGACGCCCAGCACGGCGGTCACGCGCTGCCACCTTCCGGACACGGTGAACGCGATGAGGATACTCGCGAGCAAACTGCCCACCGTGAGGGGGATTCCGGCGGAGGTGATGCCGGTACCGTTGG
>JAGNOB010000417.1 GCA_017990305.1 Leucobacter sp. | reverse complement strand
GGGTACTGGCAGCGGCGAGGCGCAGGCATGGCCGGGCTCGTCATTGGGCTTGGCGGATCCGACGACGCCGCATTTGACCGCGCGCTTCGCGCACTTGCGGCCGTGCTCCGCGATGACGCGCCGAGCAACTGACACGCCACAGCCTGTGGGGCGTCAGAGCGACGCGGTACGCTTGCATCGTGAGCGTTGAGAACATCACTGCGAGTATGCAGAACTACCTCAAGGTGATTTGGAGCCTTGAAGAGTGGTCGGATAACCCGATCACGAATTCGGCGATCGCGGAAACCGCCGGTGTCCGCCTGTCGACAGTTTCGGATGCGCTGCGCAAGCTCGCGGACTCCGGTCTCATCGACCATCAGCGCTACGGGACCGTGACCCTCACTGACGAAGGCCGCGAGCTCGCCGTAGTGATGACACGCAGGCACCGACTCATCGAGACGTTCCTCGTGCGCGTCCTCGACTACTCCTGGGACGAAGTGCACGACGAGGCCGACAAGCTCGAGCACGCAGTCTCGGAAGAACTCATCAACAGGATCGACAGGGTGCTTGACTATCCCACCCGCGACCCGCACGGCGACCCGATCCCGAGCGCCGACGGTCTCGTGCACCGCCCCGCCGCGAAACTCCTCACTGAGATCGAGGGGCCGTGCCGGGTGCGCGTCGAACGGATCTCCGACGCCGACCCTGCGATGCTGCAGTACTTCGCCTCACGCGGCATTATTGTCGACGCCGAGCTCGAGATGCTCGAGGGCGAGCCGTACTCCGAGACAACCGCCGTTTCCGTCGTCGGAAGCGGGCAACCAGTGCTCCTGGGCAAAGCGGCCTCGGACTCGGTGTGGGCCTCGCCAGCGAGCTAATCTCAGCCTCCCGCACGCCGCGGCAGCTGCGGAGTGCGGCGAATATTACGTGCTCGTGTCGGCAAGATACTGCCGAGCGCTGTGCAATACGAGATAATGGGTAACGTGTCTTGAGAAGGAGGCGGAGTTGGGCTGGTTTTCGAAGCGTAAGCGGCAGTCACAGCCGCCCCGTCGACTCCCGAAGCGGGTGCTTGCCCCGGTCGAAGAGATCGTTGAGCAGGGGCTCCTTGTTGCCGACGTCGCGGTGCGCATGACGGTGAAGAATGCGATCATCATGAACGCACTCAAGGAACACGCCGACTACGACGAAGCCCAAATCTACGAGATGGTGCGTGACTCATTGAACGAGCTCGCTGCCGAGCGTGAACGTGACGCACGCCATATCTCTCGTGTCCGCGGCGAGATCCGGGACACCGGACGCAGCTCCTGGAGTGAGACGGAATATGGGAACAACGACAGTCGCACCCTCCGCCACCGGCAGGAGGTGTACGAGCAGGTCGCAGCCGAGCTCCGTGCTCGCACCGAGGACGCCAGCTACCTTGACGCGACTGTCGAGCGGGCCCGCAGTCTGGCCTGGGCTGAGATCGGCGATTCGCTCAAGGAGCGTGCGAGCCATCCGTACTACAGCGGTGGCCACGACGACGAGTACCGAAGCAATCGCGACGATCGCATTCAGCAGCTCATCGAGAAAGACCTGACGTCGCTCATCAAGCAGCAGTCCCCGAAGGCGAGCCTGAAGGAACGCATTCGCCTGAAGGGCTCGAAGTAGCGCGCAAGCGCGCCCGTTCGAACCCGCTCCAAACCTTCGGCAGGGCTATTCGGCGTTGCCGAGCAGCTCGGGGTGCTTCGCGAGGTACCCCTCGATGAACCAGCAGGAGGCCTGCACGGTGTTCGCTCGCGCGACCTCGGAGGTCACTGCGCGGCGTGCGAGCAGCCCTGAGAGGCCCGTGCCCCGCAGTGAGTCGTCAACGACAGTGTGATCGAAGTCGACCACTCCCTCGCGCGGGAAGGAATAGTGGGCCTCGCCAACGAGTGTCCTGTCGCCTTCACCCGCCTGGTAGATCGCGAACCGCTGTGCTTCGGGCTCGTGGGTGATTGTCATGCCGGCGGCCGCGGCATCCTGCTCGGTGAGGTATCTAGCCATATTCGTAGCCTAACCCGGATATCCTCGAATGGTGCGGATACGGGTGTTGACTGTCGGGCTGGTCGGAGCAGCGCTGCTGCTTGCTGGGTGCACGGCTGCTGAGCCGGAGCCGGAGGAGCTCACCGTGACGGCTGCTGGTGCGCGCTACCTTGACGCCGTATGCCCGGTGAACGACGCGTGGGATGCGGTCGACGTCGAGGTGGATCGGCTTCGCATTGCCGTCGCTCGCGGCGAAGCAGGCGATGTCGCTGCGCTGGGTGAGCGACTTGTCGAACTCGAGACGCTGTCTGCGGAGGCCGCGGAGACCCTCACTGCCGAATCGGTTGCGTGGCCAGGCTCGGCAACCGCTGCCGTCGAGAGCGTGGCGGAGACCCTCGCTGCCGACGCGGAGCAGGCGGCTTCCATAGGGGAATTGGATGGGCAGGAGGTCGCCGCCTATCGCTGGAAGGGGGCAGCGACGGTCGGGGAGACCGCTGCCGCTGCGCGGGCGGCTCTCGGCCTTCCGGAGGATCCCGTCGCCGCGTGCGCCGCCCGCTAGAACGAAGCACGGCGCTTCCCCTAAGCTGGGAACCTCATGCAGCGCGAACACGAACAAGCGACCCCAAGCACCGGCAGCGCTGACGCACCCCAGACTCCGCAGATCGCTGAATTCGGAGCGCGCGAACGCTTGGCAATACTGTTGCTGCTCGGCTCCTGCTTCATCGCAGTGGTGAACGAGACGGTGATGGGTGTCGCGACCGCGCCACTCATGCG
>JAGNOB010000416.1 GCA_017990305.1 Leucobacter sp. | reverse complement strand
GCAGCGACACGGCCCGCAAGGTGGGCTTCGTCAGCTAGCGCACGTCTCAGTGCAGCCAACGCTCACCCCTGAGCGCCGGCTACCGCCTCAACAGGTCCGTGGCACTGTGCCAGAGGATCGCCCGCCATGAGCGGTCGAACCCGACGCACAGTGCCACGGACTTTGTGCTTCTGCCCCGCCTGTGAACGACAGCGACTCCGCACCATCGCGACGCCGCAGTAGCCCGGCTTGGCCGGCGTTAGGCGTTCTTAAGCCGCCGCGTCGACCGCGAATCGCAGCGTGAGCCCGATCGGCTGCCCCTGCGAGTCGAGCTTCCCCACTGTGCGCAGCTCCGCGAGCGTCGCCCGTTCTTCACCGACCTCCTCGATAACAGCCTCGAATAGCTCGAGCTGCCCCGGTGGGAGCGTCACCTCTGGCGGCGTCATGCCGTGCGGAATGTCCACGCAGAGCTCGGTCACCTCCGGAAGCAGCCCGAGCAGCACGCCGTCACCGAGTTGCTCGGCTCCCCCAAAGTCGCCCGCGACCGGCCACGCGCAGCGCAGCGTCATCGGGGTCGCATCGGGGTCGCCCATCGTCGACTCGAGATACTGGAACCACCACGGCCCGGTGACGTCTCCTCCCGCAGCGCGCACGGCCTCGAATACTCGCGCGAACGTCGCATTCGCCCGCTCGGTCCCGGCCTCGTCGTAGGCTGCCCGCTCGGCGTCCGTCGCCCCCGCAACAGGCTCAGGCAAGTCCTCCAGATCTATGTAGGCGAAGCGCTGCGACCCAACGTGCTCCCGTCGCACCTCGGTAGTGCTTCCCTGTTCGAGCATCCATTCGGCGGCGAGAAGCGCCGCGTCCTGCGCCTCGCGCTCCGCCAGCAGCCGCTCACGCTCCCTCGCCAGCGTCGCAAGGGGGTCGCCCGCGGCGAGGGCCTCCGAAACGACAGCGAGCGGCAAGTCGGCCGCACGCAGCACCCCGATGAGCCCGGCAGCCCGGAGCTGACCGAAGGCATACCCGCGGTACCCGCTGCGCGGATCCACCGCGGCGGGGCTGAGCACGCCCTTCGAGTCGTAGTGTCGAAGCGCCTTCGGGGTGAGTCCGGTGAGCGCGGCAAATTCGCCGATGGTCATCATGGGGGTTCCTCGTTTCTGCGGCCGACGGCCGCTCAACTCCAGCCTGGGCGTTCCCCCAGGGGCAGAGTCAAGCAGGCCACCAATGCCGCACCGGAGTCGGCGTTTTCGGGGCGAGCCTAGGCTCGCGGTGCGAGCCGCCTCGCCGCGAGCACGGTGAGCACCACGAGCAGCGCAAGTGTCGTCACGTCGGCGACGATGTAGACGTAGTGCCACGGCGATTGGCCCGGATCCGCACCGGCGAGCACAAGGTCGGTGCGCGCGTTGAGCGGGGGCCGGATGAGCAGAATTTTCGCGAGATACACGAGCGCGACCGCAGCGAGCGCGGCGATCTGGGCGCGGCTCGCACGCAGCGCCGGGGCAAGCCGCGGCCACAGCGTGACGGCGGCGAGCGCTACGAGGATCGCGCCCTCCGCAACATTCAGCGCGAAGAAGACGAGGCGCCCGATCCCGAGCCCGAGCGGGATCGTGATTCCCGGCGCCTGGAATTTCAGTGGAGCCTCCAGGAATGAGATTGCCGCGACCATGCCGAACCACAGCACGGGTAGGATCAGCCGCCAGACGGGCAGAGACGCGCCGCGGGTGGTGGGTGTCATTCGTTGCCTCCGTCGGTGAGGTGTTGGATCGTGTGGTTCTGCTGGACGCCAGATGCACTCCGGGTGTGGCTGCAGCGCTCGCTGCGCGTCGCCCTTCGGCGAACGAGTCGACGGCCCTCCGCTGGAGCCGGTACGTGGCCCGCGGTCTTAGTCAACGAGCGCGCTCTCCGAGAGTTCGAGCTCCTCTCGCACCGCGTCGAGCAGCGCGTCGGCGACCTCGCGTTTCGTCCCGGCCACGGCAGAAACGACGTCGCCGTCCATGTCAAGCACGCGCACGTCGTTGTCTGTGGTTTCGAAGCCCTCGCTCCAGCCGACAGCGTTGACGGCGAGCAGGTCGACTCCCTTGCGCGCGAGTTTGCGCCGCCCTCGCTCGAGGAGTTCGTCCTCGCTGTCGACGGTCTCCGCAGCGAACCCGACGATGACCTGATCGCCTTGCCGGTCACGCACCAGACTCACGAGGATGTCCGGGTTTTCAACGAGAGTCAGGGTCGGCGCCCCGCCGGGCCGGTCTTCCTTCCGCAGCTTCTGATCGGCGACGTCGGCGACCCGGTAGTCGGCGACGGCGGCAGCCATGATGACGACGCGCGCGCCGGCGGCCGCGGCGTGTGCGGTCGAGTCGAGCTCGGCGGTGGTGCCAACAGGCACGATACGAATCGCTGGGTCGCCCGTCACCTCCGCGAGCACCGTGCCGTCGATATTCGCAGCGAGAAGCACAACTTCCGCTCCGCGATCCGCTGCCGCCGCGGCAACCGCGACCCCCTGCCGCCCACTCGAACGGTTGCCGAGATAGCGCACGGGATCGATCGGCTCGCGGGTTCCGCCAGCGGTCACGAGTACACGCACCCCCGCGAGGTCGCCGTGGGCGCGGGCCTCCCGGTCGATCCGCCTGGCACTCTCCGCTCCCCCAGCACCGGCTCCCGCATCGGTCGCCCTCGCAGCGCTCGCGGTTTCAGCGGCGAGCGCAGCCTCTGCGGCGGGTGCCGGCCCCGTGACATTCGCTGCCCAGTCATGTGTGTTCGCGTCAGGCGCGGCCAAGTCATGTGCGGCAG